>NZ_JAQUHV010000038.1 GCF_028681615.1 Sulfuricurvum sp. | reverse complement strand
TGTAATATTCGGTCAAACTGACCACCCTGTGCCGATTTAAATTGACCATGTGTTGCCGATTTAAATTGACCACCTAAAAATGCCCTCTAAAAACTACCTTTTTTCAATGTCGTAATTGATATTCAAAATTGTAAAAATTATTCTTTGTTGATACTCTTTTTCTTTCTCATTGATTCACCATGTAATTCGATGCGGTGAGCCTGATGGATAAGCCGGTCTAATACCGCGTCAGCAATGGTTTTTTCACCAATAATATCATACCATCCTTGCACAGGTATTTGTGAGGTAACAATGATGGAACCTTTATTGTGCCTGTCCTCGATGATTTCCAATAGTGTTATCCTGTTCTGACTGTCGAGTGCCTGGAGTCCAAAATCGTCAAGTAAAATAACGTCTTGCTTTTCGATTTTAGCAAGTTCCTTCAGATATGAACCGTCGGCTTTTGCCATTTTTAACTTGGAGAACAGCTTCGATGTATTGAAGTAACTTACCTTGTAGCCCTGGATACATGCCTGATAACCGAGTGCTGTTGCCAAATAACTTTTACCTACACCGGTGCTCCCGGTGATTAAGATGTTCTCGTTTTTCTCAACAAATTCGCACTCGCCAAGACGTAAGATGAGATTGCGTTCCAGATTCCGTGACTGATCGAAAATGATGCTTTCGATGCTGGATTTGTAATGGAACTTTGCATTTTTAATGATCCGCTCTATTCGCCGGTTGTGACGTTCGTCCCATTCGGCATCAGTGATCATAGATACAAACTGATCGATGGAATAATGGTCAGTTTTTCCGGTTTCAACAGCAGTCTTAAATGCACCATGCATTCCATAGAGCTTCATCTGTTTCATTTTAGTCAATGTCAATTCATTCATAATGCTTTGATTTTAAATTTATTTGTAATAATTCCGTCCTCGTATGTTGTTGTGTTCGGGCAGTTCCGCATCTTCGGTTGTTTCATCTTTGATCATATCCAGATTATTGCCAAGTATGTTTTGTATGGCTTTAAAACTGTAGGATCCAAAGTCAAGAGCTCGTTTACAAGCACTAATCAGTCGTTGTTTGCCAACCTTCTTTTCAAACGAAAGAATCCCCATACAACTTTTAAAAGCCTGTTCAGGATGGTTTCTGCTTTCGATAATCTTATAGATGTATTCACCCACAACAGGGTCAATCGTGTTTGCCCAATCGACAAATCGGGGTGCAGTCCAATCGGTTACAAATTGATGGGTACTTGCTAAATGTTCGGGTACGGTTGTGTAACTGTAAAGAGAGTAGTTGCGGGGATGTGTAGCCAGCCGGTTGTATTTGTAGTAAACCTCGACCGTAGTTCTGGTGTACAGTATCTTCACCTTTTTGCGGATGTATTGATACGGTACACTGTAAAAATGTTTGTCTGTGCTAAGCTGCACATGTCCGTTTTGCATCACCGTTGCCAGTGCCTGATATTTGATCTCAAAACGTTGACTGGGCAGTGGTGACAGTTTGTCTTTCTCAAGGTCATTATAAAGCTCAAAACGAGTGTATGGGCGTCCGGTGAACTTTCTGTTGTTGTGTGCATCCAACAGGTCTCCAATGCGATCGTTCAGTTCCGAAATGGAGAAAAACGTTTCGTCCTTCAGTACCGCATAAATCCTTCGGTATAGTATTTTGACAGCACCTTCAACTAAAGATTTGTCCCGTGGTTTATACGCTCTGGCAGGCAAGATCGTGGTTTCGTAATGCTCCGCCATATCTGCCAGTGTTTCGTTGATGGTGGGCTCAAAACGGCTACTCTTTATCACCGCTGACTTTAGATTGTCCGGAACTATGGCTGCCGGAACGCCTTCAAAAAAGCGCATGGCATTCTCAACCGATACAACAAAATCTTCCTTCTTTTGGCTTGGCGTTGCTTCGGCATAGGTATATTGACTTGCCCCTAAAATGGCAACAAAAAACTCAACTTCAGTCATCTCACCCGTGTCTTTATCCGCGATTGAAAGCTTTTTACCGGCATAATCAACATACATCTTGTCACCAGCCTTGTGGTTCATATGCATCACCGGGTTTACCTTCTTTCCCCACAGTTTGTAATACTCCCGGAACTGAGAGTTTTTATAGCCATCGGGATGTTTACTGATGTATTCTTCCCACATCCCATAGGAGGTGACACCAACTTTTTTGAGTTCCCGTTCCATGTACGGAAAAAAGTCATAAAGCTTTTGTAATCGGGGGCTGATGGGTTCATCGGTTTGGTGAGAGAACAGCGTTTCAAGTTCAAGATCAGTCTTTTGATTGATCTCTTCAAGGGTTAGCCCTTGTACTTCAAACAGGGAAATGTATTTTTTTACAGTGTTCCTCGATAAGGATAAGTATTGGCTTATAAATAGCTTACTTTTTCCACCGCAATGAAATTTAATTGCTTTTCTAATTTTACTCATGTCTGTTAATTTATTTGCCATAATCCGTTCCATTTTTGAACGAAAGTATGGGTAACGACATGAAAAAAAGTAAGCGTTTTAGGTGGTCAGTTTGCGCCGGCAAAGGGTGGTCAATTTGCGTCGGCAACCGGTGGTCACTTTGCTCCGAAACTGGTGGTCAATTTAAACTGGAATCAGGTGGTCAATTTCACCGTTTTTTCCA
>NZ_JAQUHV010000037.1 GCF_028681615.1 Sulfuricurvum sp. | reverse complement strand
ACTAATGTTGCCAAACTTCTTCCATCAAATGGAGCTATTGCCGCAATCATGTTGTCAATCTTATTAATTGGGCTTTTAAAAACTTGACTAATAGCTGGTTTAAAACCATTAGCCAGCATCGTTTGATACGGCATATTTGCTTCTTCATCTTTGGGCGATAGGTTCCAGTTTCTATCAGTATGAATCAGTGTTTTCCCTTTATAATACACCATAGAGGCATCTATCTTCGCAGCATCATTGACAAGATACAGATAGCTACGCACCGTTTCAGGGGATTGGTCTTTAAGCTTTTGTACTTGTTTACTCAAAGCAATAGCTGTACGTTGCTTATCGCCCAACCACTCATCAATGCTTTTTGTCAAAATAGCAGATTTATCTTTTAACTTATCATAAATTTCTATGGTTGCCGTTTCTCGCATCATTGAATGATTGATGCCAAGAAATAGAATAAACCCTATAAACATTCCACCCATGATGGAGAGCGTAATCTTTTGTTGTACCTTCATAAGATTATTCCTAGCATCATTGATGATGATCTTTTATTTCTATATAAATATCTTACTTTCAAGTATAGAGAAAGGCTTTTTAACACTTTTTTCCTTTCAATGATTATTGATTCCAAAACTCCGATGATGGTCTTGTTCTCGTCATAGCATTTATCCAGTTAATTAAGGATTCAAGTTCTTCTGATGCTTGGTGCTTCTCAATTTTTCCCGTTTTCAATGAAAGCCACAAGTATTCAAATATACCTCTAATATTTTCAGGGTAAATTATACTATTGCTCGTAAAAATATGCTCAATACTCTCCTCCCCCGTCCACATAACATCATTGTTTCCTACAAAAGTGCATGTAACTTTTTTACCATTATGACTATTGAATATGGTTAACATAGTTTCTTCAAAGGAAAATTCATAGATATCATTATGTCCCAGTTTAGCACTAAAAAGCTCAAGACTTAGTGTCATTAAACTTTCTTTGGTATACCTTTTATAAAATAATGAATCGGTATCTTCATCATAACTTTCAGTAACCTGAATAGTATTCTCAAGCGCCTTAATATCCTTATAAAGCTCATTCGTCTGAAATATATACGTGACAGCTTCATCTTCTGTCTCAAAAAACTTTTCATCAACGATGGGTTTGAAGCCATACGCAACACCATATCCATTAACCATTGTCGGATTTTTATCAGGATGGGCATACTCAATATTTTCTCTTATCTCTTGTTTAAGATCACCAATAGTTAAAACTCTAATTTCTTCCATCATGTACCCTTCTTTAGAGATAAGGCCTAAATAAAGTGGACTATCTTATCTATCATTTTACAATACACTTTTCTCGTTTTATTGTTATCACCAAACTCAGTACCTTATTGACATATAAACAATCAAAGAGCTTTACATGTTATCGTGCAAAGCTCTTTTCATCATTGAGAAAGCATAATGGTACTACTTTCTGTAGTAATCATAGTGATTAAAACTTATAGCTTCCTCTAAACCACAACTCTTTTCTATCTGCAACCTTATTGGTATCATGACTTTCATCTTCATAAGCAATAGTAGCCCCTAGCCCTTTTAGTGCTTTATCAAATGTTATACCAGCATAAACACTCGTGATATCCGCTGTATCTGCACTCACTGTATAATCTATATTCATATAACGAGCACCTACAAGAAGCCCAATCTCTTTAATAAGATAGTTGGCATCAATAGCATATTGTTTTGACTCTGCGTACTGTCCTGACAAAACAACTGAGGAAGTATAAATAAGTGGTATCGTACCAGAACCAGCTGTTCCCCACCACGCGTCACCATCTTTGATTTGTGCATAGGCAATGTAGGTATTAAAATTAGCGATTCCCAGGCCTACTTTGACACCATAAAAATATGCATCATTGGCACTGCTGTTATCATAGTTAACATTGCCATACTGAATGGCTGCATTATAGGTAAATGCTGCTGCTTTACCATCATATTTAGCATCAGCATACATCATATCAAAAGTGTTATCCAATTGTCCAAAAGATGCTGTTAACGTCGTATTTGTAAGAGATTTATTCACAACAGCAAGAGCATAGGCATAATCAACATTATTTCCAAGTCTTTGAAAATCCGCAATATTTCCTTCACCATCTGTCCACCCTTGAAATCTATTCACATAAGCGGCCATAAGAGTCGTGTTTGGAATTTCGTTACTGATTATGGTAGCACCTTGAAAAGATTCAACAGTTAAACGGGATGGAGCACTTCCAATAAGTGGCATATCAATATACTGTCGACCAACTTTAATCGTTGTTTTACTTGCGGTGTAAGAAAGATACGCTTGAGAAAGAACAGCACCTGAACCCCACATATCTTGAAGACCACGCCCTGGTGTTGTACCATAAGCTTCTTTTCCTTCTGTATCAACCCACGGTGCATTAGAAGTTTGAACACCTAATCCCACTTTAAAATTATAAAAAGCCGCTGTTTCATAATCCAATTTTATACCAAAATTGATAATATCTCCATCGAGTTTATGGGCATCATCATATACGCCATTATATGCAACGCGGTTATAGTAATACGCTTTAAGTTCACCATTTAAAGTACCATTCTTAAAAGCGTCCGATAAAGAATCCTCAGCAACCAAAATTGTTCCCATTGCCATTATTGTGGCAAGTGAAAGTTGTAGCAATTTCATTTTTTCTTCTCCAATGATAGTATTTTTGACATGTAAGCCCTCCGAGGAAGGCACAGAGCTCATAACTCTATTTCTACTTGAATTAATGGTTTTAGGATTGCCGCTGAGAAATGCATTACTGCAATCATAGTCGGATTGCTAATTCTATTAACTAAGGG
>NZ_JAQUHV010000036.1 GCF_028681615.1 Sulfuricurvum sp. | reverse complement strand
TGTTCCTTAACATAACACAAAGCAATAAAAAAAATAATCCCAAATTATTTAACTTAAATAAGAGAAATATAAGATTAGCCGAGAAAAAGGCTAAAATTATATTACAAAACAAGAAACAGCAATGTTTCGAAATTGAGAAATAAATTTTAGGGGAGTTTTTTTAATTCAAAACGTTAAACATACCAAAATATAATCAAAAGAGAAAAGAATAAATCTACATTAAAGCATAAAGTGGATACCTTGACTTGATCATCCGATGAAGGACGCACAAGGCGTGCGAAACGCCTGGAGAAGCTGCCAAGACGCGTTATACTCCAGGATTTCCGAATGGGGGAACCCAATGTGGCAAATCCACATTACTCGATAATTCGAGAGGACACTTTGCGAACTGAAATATCTAAGTAACAAAGGAAAAGAAATCAAATATGAGATTCCCTTAGTAGTGACGAGCGAACGGGGATCAGCCTAAACCATATATGTGTAAGGACAAGACCGTTGCATATATGGTGTTGCAAGAATATACTACACTCATCTTGAAAGAGTGACAAGCATACATCCTTAATAGGAGAACAACCTGGGAAGGTTGGCCAGAGAGAGTGAAAGCCTCGTATCTGAAATTAAAGATGTAGACTTGCGTATATTTCTTAAGTAGGCTCGGACACGAGAAATCCGGGTTGAATCCGGGGGGACCACCCTCCAAGGCTAAATAGTGATCAAGATCGATAGCGTACAAGTACCGTGAGGGAAAGGTGAAAAGAACCCCTGTTAGGGGAGTGAAATAGACCTTGAAACTTTATGCTGATAAAGAGTCGGAGCCTTCGGGTGACGGCGTACTTTTTGTAGAACGGACCAACGAGTTAGCTGTATGTGGCAAGGTTAAGGAAGAAAACCATCCGGAGCCGTAGGGAAACCAAGTCTGAATAGGGCGAATAAGTCACGTGCACTAGACCCGAAACTGGGTGAGCTACCCATGGCCAGGCTGAAGTGAAGGTAAAACTTCATGGAGGGCCGAACCATTTGGAGCTGCAAGTCCATTGGATGAGCTGTGGGTAGGAGTGAAAAGCTAATCGAACTCAGAGATAGCTGGTTCTCCGCGAAATATATTTAGGTATAGCCTTGAAGGTTAACACATAGGGGTAGGGCTCTGATAAGACTAGCGGGTCGCAAGACTTAGTAAATCTTGATAAACTTCGAATACTATGTGTCCATACTTCAGGAGTCAGACAGTGACAGATAAGTGCCATTGTCGAGAGGGAAACAGCCCAGATTCCTGTCTAAGGTCCCAAAATCATGACTAAGTGGAAAAGGATGTGAGATTACTGAAACAACCAGGAGGTTGGCTTAGAAGCAGCCATTCCTTTAAAGAGTGCGTAATAGCTCACTGGTCTAGTGATCTTGCGCCGAAAATTCAACGGGGCTTAAGTCATGTACCGAAGACGGAAAAGTATATTTTAATATGCTTCGTAGCGGAGCGTTCTCTATGCTGATGAAGGTGAATCGTGAGGTTTGCTGGAGGTACGAGAAGTGAAAATGTTGGTATGAGTAACGTAATGAAGATGAAAACTCTTCACATCTAATGTCCAAGGTTTCCTATCCAACGTCAGTCGTGGTAGGGTTAGTCGGTCCTAAGGCATAGCCGAGAGGCGTAGCTGATGGATACAAGGTTAATATTCCTTGACTACTATAATTCGTTATTAACGAAGTGGGGACGTATTGTGATATAAGGGGCGCTTAATGGATTGCGCCATATTTACGAAGTCTGTGATTTAGGAAAATCCGGGTCACACTAAAGAAAGAGGAAAATATCTAGATGAGGAAATGCTTCGGCACGACCGAATCGAAGCCTTACTATATTACGGTACCAAGAAAAGCCACTAAGGAGAATCTATAGTAACCGTACCGAAATCGAACACTCGTGGACTGGTGGAGAACACCAAGATGAACGGGAAAACCATGCTTAAGGAACTCAGCAAAATAGCGATCGTAACTTCGGGATAAGATCTGCCATCGGAGTATTTTACTCCGGTGGCCGCAGCTAAAGAGCTCGGGCGACTGTTTACCAAAAACACAGCTCTCTGCTAACTCGCAAGAGGAAGTATAGGGGGTGATGCCTGCCCAGTGCTAGAAGATTACGTGGAGAGGTGCAAGCTTCGAAACTAAGTCCTAGTGAACGGCGGCCGTAACTATAACGGTCCTAAGGTAGCGAAATTCCTTGTCGGGTAAGTTCCGACCCGCACGAATGGCATAACGGTCTGAGCACTGTCTCAAGCATGGTCCCGGTGAAATTGCAATGTCGGTAAAAATGCCGACTACTCGCAGCAAGACGGAAAGACCCTATGGAGCTTTACTATAGTTTGATACTGAAGTATGTATTAGGATGTGCAGGATAGGTGGGAGACTTTGAGAGAGGGGCGTCAGCCCTTCTGGAGTCACCCTTGAGATACCACCCTTCCTCATATATACTTCTAACCCCGAATCGGGGGACAGTGTTTGATGGGTAGTTTAACTGGGGCGGTTGCCTCCTAAAGAGTAACGGAGGCGCACAAAGGTAGGCTAATCTCGGATGGAAATCGAGACGATAGTGTATTCGCACAAGCCTGCTTGACTGAGAGACCTACAAGTCGATCAGAGACGAAAGTCGGTGAAAGTGATCCGGCACCTACACGTGGACGTGGTGTCGCTCAACGGATAAAAGTTACCCTAGGGATAACAGGCTGATCGCTTCCAAGAGTTCACATCGACGAAGCGGTTTGGCACCTCGATGTCGGCTCGTCGCATCCTGGGGCTGGAGAAGGTCCCAAGGGTATGGCTGTTCGCCATTTAAAGCGGTACGCGAGCTGGGTTCAGAACGTCGTGAGACAGTTTGGCCCC
>NZ_JAQUHV010000035.1:1320-3133 GCF_028681615.1 Sulfuricurvum sp. | reverse complement strand
GAATTAAGAGCTTGGTATTTTGACAGAGATACAGGTGATCAAAATACAGGCGCCATCGCTAAAGGTAATGCTGACCTTTTTTCTACAGGTGTTATGCTTGGTTATGTAACGGATTCATTGAATGGTTTCAGTTTGGGTACAACATTCCAGTCAAGTTATGCTCCAATGGCTAGTTCAGATGCGAAAAATCTTTATGCGACGGATATGTATGGTTCAGGAGCTGTCCTTTCAGAAGCCTATATCATCTATACAATGAAAAATACAACAGCAAAAGTGGGTCGCCAATTTATTGCGAGTCCACTTGTAAACAGCTCTGGCTCACGTATGATTAAAGAGGCATTTCAAGCAGCTGTTCTTATCAATACAGACCTTCCCAATACAACATTGGTTGCTGGTTACTCTGACAAATTCCAAGGCAGAACATCCGATTATGATAAAAGCGTAGCGGGTGCGGATTCTGATATCTCTAGCTTTAAAAAAGAAGCAGTCTTCTATGGTGCAGGAACTTCTACAGCTAGAGCATCAGGGCCAGCACGTAGCTCAAATGTTTTTGGGTTTGATGGAGCATACACTGCAGCGGTTATCAACAGCTCTATTCCAAACTTGACATTAACAGGACAATACTTGTTTGTTAATGCTGTTGAAGGTACAAGTGGAGGCGATGCACAAGTTTTCTATGCTGAGGGTAATTATGTGGTTCCTTTAAGCAATGCAAAAGTGCTTTTGGATGCAACATACCGTGGTTCGAGAACATCAAATGCTATCTTTGATAGTTTACACCTTGAAGGAGATATGTATCAAGGACGTGTTGGCGTTACTGGGCTATCAGGTTTTAATGCCTCTTTGGCTTACAGTACTGTATCGAGTGACCAATCTGTTCTCTTAGGTGCAGGGAATGGACCAACAACATATACTGCTCCACTAATTAAAGGTGCGGAAGCAACTTCTGGTGCAAATACTGATGCCTATAAACTTGAAATCGGTTATGATTTTGCAAAAGTTGGTGTTACTGGTCTTAAAGTCTTAGGTCAATATACAAAAATCAATCAAGATACTGCAGGTGGTACATCTGGCGTTGTCTTCAATGGTGCATCTGTTGATACAGAATCTACATTCTGGGACGGACAAATTTCTTACGATCTTCCATCGATTAAAGGTTTAACACTCTCTTTACAATATGAAGATGGCAAAAAAGAGACAGCCTCAACGGTTAACTCAAATGACATGAGATTTAGAGCTAACTACAAATTCTAATTTGTAGATGCTTTAATCTTTTCTAAAACAGTGGCAGTGATGCCACTGTTTCTTTTTTCAACATCTTAATATTTCATATAGCCTACAAACTGCACCATGTGTCTAATCTTTTTGAGAAGAGAGTATATGTTGTACTTCCTCCACAACGTAACGAACACAATGGTTACATGTATTTTTTTTGCATTCATTTTTGGTAAACTTTTCACTAGCATCGTTATCGGCCATTGAAAAACCTAAGAGTTGGGTACACGCTGTTGAGGCAAATTTTTCGTTAAAGGTATTTTGCAACAGAGCAACATTTTTATACAGTTGCGCATAATCTTGTTTTCCTTCATTTCGCCCGTGAAGAAGAGAAAGAGCCAAGATACCTCCGCTTAAAGCACCACATGGGCCGTTTGTGCGTGAAAGGCCACTTCCAAAAGCCGTTGCGATAGAAGGAACGTGTGGTGAGTCAATTCCATAAGCTTCTGCTAAAGCCATTAAAACAGATTCTGAACATAAAAAACCGTCATTAAAATACGCTACTGCTTTATCAGCAATAAGGTCATTATTCATTTTT
>NZ_JAQUHV010000035.1:0-1213 GCF_028681615.1 Sulfuricurvum sp. | reverse complement strand
GTCGCTTTCCAGAAGGGACTTTCTAAAAACAACCGCAGCAGCGAGTGCTGCAGCTGCCGTGGGTATCAGTGTACCTAGTGAATTAAAAGCTGCTGCTGAGCACGCCGAAAAAGATTGGCGTTGGGATAAAGCCGTTTGCCGTTTTTGTGGTACCGGTTGTGGTATTATGATGGCGACCAAAGAGGGTAAAGTTGTTGCTGTAAAAGGTGATCCAGCATGTCCTGTTAATCGTGGCCTTAATTGTATTAAGGGCTATTTTAACGCAAAAATTATGTACGGAGCAGATCGTCTGAAAGAGCCACTTTTACGTATGAACGATAAAGGTGAATTTGACAAGCACGGACAATTTAAGCCCATTAGTTGGAAAAGAGCATTTGATGAGATGGAAAAACACATCAAATCAGCCTTTAAAATAGGTGGCCCTGAAGCGATTGGTATTTTTGGTTCAGGTCAATACACTATTCAAGAAGGTTATGCTGCTGCAAAATTGATGAAAGCGGGTTTTCGTGCCAATGGTATTGACCCAAATGCACGTCACTGTATGGCTTCTGCCGTTGCTGGGTTTATCCAAACCTTTGGTATTGATGAGCCAGCAGGCTGTTATGATGATATTGAACTGACCGACACCGTTGTTACATGGGGTGCCAATATGGCGGAGATGCATCCAATCCTTTGGTCCCGTGTAAGTGATCGAAAATTAACCTCACCCGATAAGGTTAAAGTCGTCAATATCTCTACCTACACGCACCGTTGTTCTGATCTTGCAGACATCGAAATTATTTTCTCTCCAAGTACTGACTTAGCGTTGTGGAATTACATCGCTCATGAGATTGTGTATAACTACCCTGAGTCTATTGATTGGGATTTTGTTAAAAAGCACACCATTTTTGCGACGGGTTTTGCCAATATTGGTTATGGTATGCGCACAGAAGCAGATGCTAAGAAAAATGGTTATTCAGAAAAAGAGTTAGAAATTAACCGTAAAGAGGATGCCAAAGTTATCTCTGAAAAAGAAGCTCCAGGTCTTGCACATTTAGGTGTCAAAGCGGGCGATACCATGAAAATGGATAAAGCAGGAGCGGCTGGCGCGCATTGGGAAATTTCTTTTGAAGATTTCAAAAAAGCATTAGCACCTTATACGCTTGATTATGTCGCCAAAATTGCTAAAGGAAATCCAGACGAATCTTTGGAAAGCTTTAAAGCAAAATTGCAA
>NZ_JAQUHV010000034.1 GCF_028681615.1 Sulfuricurvum sp. | reverse complement strand
ATCAAAAGCAAAGCTCTTGATACTACGCTAACGCTAAGTTTGCCTCGGCGGCATGCCCACGCTTCGCTTTTACTTTACATGTAAACCGCACTCTTTGTGCTCTGGATTTTCCCACCACCAACGACCTGCTCTAATATCTTCCCCCTCAGCTATTGCTCTGGTACAACACGAACAACCTATGCTTTGAAAGCCTTTGGCATACAAAGCATTTTGGGGAATATGATGTTCTTGCATGTAACGCGCCACATCTGCATCGCTAAAAAAGGCTAAAGGGTTAAACTTTTGCATTTGATGAACCGTATCAAACTCTTGCATCACCGTTTCGCTTCGTGTGATTGATTGCGCTGCTCGAATACCGCTAATCCAGCCATCTTTGCCTTTGAGTGCTTCTTTTAGTGGTAAAAGTTTACGTACATGACAACACTCTTTACGCAAATTAATATCATCAAAAATTCCCCACTCCCCTACTTTGGCTTCCAATGCTTTTATCGCTTCACCATGAGCACTAAAGGCTTGAATCGTGACATCAAAAAAAGCTTCTATCTCTTTTTGGTAAGCCAATGATTGCTCAAAAAGCTTGTAGGTATCTAGCGTAAAAACACTCACATTAATGCCTGCTTGTAGCGCCAATGAAAGAGCGATGGCATCTTCATTTTGGTGGCTAAAGGCTAAGCTTACATGGAGGTCTTTTCCCTTTACATGTAAACCTAATAATTCAAGCGCGTCAGAGACTTTTTCATCATAACTTTTACTCATATCTGATACTCCGGTTCTATTTTTTTTCTTCCGTACTCAATTTTGTTCCATGCACGCTCATGAAAATAGTACAGCGCCGTCTTTGTGACCAATTCAAAAGCACCAATGGAAACAGCTGCAAGTGGATTTCCAGTCACGATGTAACTGATGATAATCGTATCAACAGTCCCTGTGGCTCGCCACGAAAGTGCTTTAAGAATACTTCGTTTTTTTTGTTCTACCATGTTGTTTCCTGCAAAATTTTCAGAAGCATAGCAGTTTTATTTTACTTTGTCAAGTTTGTTAATTGATTTACTAAACATTAAATCAACTTGTTTTGTTTTTTTCCCCTACTTGTATAAGATGATTAAAAAATAATCCTTTTGTCACATTTTTAACACCTACTTTTTATGCATTTGTGCTAAAATTATCTTAAATTACGAAGGGTACAGGTTACAATCACATGGTAGAATCACAAAGCCCCCTATACGATGAATTTAAGGCCATCTTAAATACTATCGATCCTGACCGCGTTAAAGAGCTCTTATCGTACATGCGCACCGAAGCCATTAACTTTAATCTCTTTAAGAATGGCTCTTTTATAGAGCGGAAGTTTCCTTTTGATATTATTCCCCGTATTGTTTCTGCGAGTGAATTTGAGTACTTGGATAAAGGAATTCAACAACGTATTTACGCTCTAAATCTTTTTTTAGAAGATATTTATAGTGAGCAAAAGATATTAAAAGATGGCATTATCCCTTCCGATTTCGTCTTTGCTTCTAAAGCATTTTTACCCGAATTTATGAATACTCCTGTTTCAAAAAAAATTCGTGTTCATATCAGCGGTATAGATCTTGTGAAAAATAGCGTTGGCGATGGATGGGTTGTTTTAGAAGATAATTTACGTGTCCCAAGTGGTGTTAGCTACCCTCTTTCGATTCGTAAGCTTACCCGTAAAGTATTTCCTGAATTTTTTGAAAAATTACCAATACAAAAAGTTTATGATTACCCTCAAATTCTCAAAAAAACAATGGATTACGTTAACACCGGCGGTATCAATGTTGTCTTGACACCAGGTCGCTATAACTCTGCATTTTATGAACACTCCTACCTTGCTAAAGAGAGTGGCGCAGTTTTTGCCACAGGGG
Source organism: Sulfuricurvum sp. (assembly GCF_028681615.1). Taxonomy (NCBI): domain Bacteria; kingdom Pseudomonadati; phylum Campylobacterota; class Epsilonproteobacteria; order Campylobacterales; family Sulfurimonadaceae; genus Sulfuricurvum; species Sulfuricurvum sp. The sequence continues at coordinate 1,279 of NZ_JAQUHV010000034.1, read as the reverse complement.
AGGATTTATTTGTTGAAAACAATATCCTTTACTTCAAAACCTTTAATGGTAAACGTTCTCGTGTAGGCGCTGTCTATCGTCGAATGGATGATGATGCACTTGATCCTAAGTTTTTTCATGCTGAATCACTGATTGGTGTGCCTAATATCACACAAGTCTACCGAGCAGGCAATATTGGCTTGATGAATAGTATTGGAAATGGCATCGCTGATGATAAAGGCATTTACTATTTTGTTCCTCAAATGATTCGCTACTATATGGGGGAAGAGCCCATTTTACAAAATGCCCCAACGTATTTGGCATTTTTTGAAAAAGACCGTCAGTACATTATCCAAAATCTTCGCACATTGGTTATTAAAGATGTTGCTGAAGCAGGTGGGTATGGCGTTGTCTTTGGTTCACAACTTTCAAAAAGTGAGCGTGAACATATGAAAGAAGCTATTTTAAAAGAACCAAGACGTTTTATCGCACAAGAAGTTATCGAATTTTATGATATTGAATGCCGTAATGATTTAGGACAACTTATACCTCATAAAGCAGACCTTCGAATGTATTCTTTATATGGTGAAGAGATTGTCGTATGGCCAGGAGGATTAACGCGTTATGCTATGGATCCTAAAAGCTATATCGTTAACTCTAGCCAAGGTGGCGGATTTAAAGACACTTGGATTTTAAAGGAGAGTAAATGATTCTTATTTCACCACAAACAGCTGAACATCTTTTTTGGATAGGACGCTATATCCAACGTGCTGAGAGCATGTCACGTTTGGTCATTGATATCTTTGATAAAATTCTTGACGATAATCATCAAGAGAGCCATAATTTTTATGCGAAACTTGGCCTGACACTTGATTATCAAAATAATCAAGAGTTTCTTCGTCAAGCTACTTTTGATCTTGAGTTTGTCAGCCTTCTAAGCATTGTCAATAATGCCCGTGAAAATGCTGTATTAGCCCGTGCATCTCTTCCAAACAGAATGTTTAGCCGAATCAATGGTCTCTATCTTCGTTATCAAATTGCTAAAGATGAACCTAAAACATCTATTTTTTGGTTGGAGTCAACCTTACAAGAATTGGATGCTATTTGGGGAAATTTGGAATTAAATATTGCTCACATGCATGAAAAAGACTTAATTCAATTAGGACGTATTATTGAGAAAATGGATCTTAATATTCGTCTTTTTGACAGCCTAGAAGCAACAGCATTGGATGTTGCCAGACTCAATAATTTACTTGCAAAATTAGGTCAATATAACGCCAAAGTTTCATTACATTCAAGC
>NZ_JAQUHV010000033.1 GCF_028681615.1 Sulfuricurvum sp. | reverse complement strand
ACAAGATAATTTAATCATGGTAAACCCTATTGGAAGTGCTATTTTAGAAAATATAGGGCTTAATCCTTTTATGGAAAATATTGCACAGTATTTTTTAAATGAAGAGCTCATCCTGCCACAAATTGCAACATGGTGGTGTGGTCAACCCAGTGAGTTAGCATATGTACTTGAAAATTTAAGCACGCTTATTGTTAAGAAAATTGATAGAACAGAATCGGTCAAGACCTATTTATGTCGTAATTTATCGTTTGAAGCATTGGCAGAACTTAGAGAAACCATCATTAAAAGTCCTAATTTTTATGCAGCACAAGAAGAGATTAGTTTTTCAACGATTCCTAATTATACCAGCGAAAAAATAGAACCACGCAATGCTGTTATTCGTGCATATAGTCTCAAACGTGATGAAAACTACACAGTGATGAATGGTGGCTTGGTGCGTGTTTCAGCCAGTAAAGATTCGTTACTGGTCTCTTCACAACGAGGTGGAACCAGTAAAGATTTATGGATATTAGGTACGGATCAAAGAAGTGATAATACTAACATCTTTAAAAATGCACCTTACGTTGAAACGTCACTAAGACACATATCAACTCTAAAAGCAGAAAATCTTTTTTGGCTCGGACGTTATCTTGCACGCTCGATTACCACTTCACGTTTTTTACGATATTTACTTAAAAATATGGCCAATACCTATCGTTATGAAGATATGGAAACCAATGAGTCTCAGCGCATGTTACAAAATGCTTTGACACATCTAACGATGACGTATCCTGGTTTCTTAGATGAGACAATGCAAGAAAAACTGCATTTAAACCCAATGAATGAGATACTCTCTGTCATTAGAGATAGGCACAAAACAGGCTCTCTTACGTATACGATTGGGATGCTGGCAAATGCTAATGTTGCAGTCAAAAATTTACTTGCTGTCGAATCAGCAAAAATCTTTGATAAATTGCAAAAAGAGTGGTTTATTTTTGTCCGCAAACAAAATAACTCTAAAAGAGCGGTACTGAGTGAATTAGACAAAGTATTGATTTATTTTACAGCGTATAAAGAATTAGTGGATGAAAGTATGTATAAAGAGCAGGGGCTGACACTTTTTGAAATTGGGTATACGATTGAAAATGCTTTATTGTTTATCTCAAAAGCGCGTTCAATGCTTTGTTTCAAGTTGGATAAATCGGTTGCTTATGACCTTTTAGAGGGGATATTAAGCTCAAGTGAGAGTTTTAATGCTTACCGTACACAATATAAAAGCGCTTTACAGTTGGAAAATGTGATAGAGTTTTTAGTGTTTAATCCACAATTTCCAAAGTCGCTAAGCTATATTACCAATAAATTATTAGGAGAGTTTAAAACACTACCTAAATCAAAGCCTTATTTAACAGCGTATGAAGCACCGATGTTTAAAGCCTATTCATTATTAAAACTAACAAAACTAAGTGACGTTATGGAGTTAGAAGAAGAACAGATTTATACAAAACTTGATACCATTCTTTCTACACTTTCGGATTTATTTGCAGAATGTTCGACTGAATTGTGTAAAACTTATTTTTCACATTATGATGAGTAACAATGATTTATACTATTTATCACAAAACTGAATTTGACTATGAAAGTATTGTTACCTTTAGTCATAATATTGCACGGCTAAAACCCAAAAATACACGTTTTCAAAAGCTTTTAAGCTTTTCGATGCAAACAGAACCTACGGTCTATGAAGAGAGTGATTTTGTCGATATTTTTGGCAATTACAACAGCCATATACTTATTCGTGAGGCCCATAAATCGCTCTCACTTATAGGTCATTCAAAAGTTGAAATCTTTCCTGATAGTTTAGCGACACATATTGCCGACGTTCGCTCAAAAAGTGTAACATATGCTCAAGCTCAAGAAATATTATCAGGCTTTACATGCAATGATACATCTGTAAAACTTTTTATGCCAGAATCTGAATTTATCCCTAAAGCATCAAAGCGAATTCAAGAGTATGCTCTTGAATCGTTTTCTCCTTCTAGAGATTTGTTTGAAGCAGCATATGAATTTATGAATAGAATCTATGCAGATTTTAAATTTGTTTCAGGCTTTAGTGATGTAATGACACCTATAGAAGATATTTTTGATGCCAAACAAGGGGTCTGCCAAGATTTTACACAATTTGCTATTGCAGCTCTTCGCTCGATTGGCTTGCCTGCTCGTTATATGAGTGGTTATATTGAAACGATACCAAAAGAAGGTGAAAAAAAGCTTTTTGGTGTTGACGCTTCACATGCGTGGTTCGCATTGTATATCCCAAATGCCGGCTGGATTGGCCTTGATCCAACAAATAATGTTATACCTACATCACAACATATTCTTTTAGGCTCAGGACGAGACTATAATGATATTTCACCTCTAAAAGGGGTTGTTTTCAGTAGTGGTAAAAGTGATTTATCTATTATGGTGGATGTGCGAAGAGAGGATTCTATCTTTTATTCTTGATGCGTTTTTAAAGCAAAGCTCTAAAAGTTATGCTTACGCCATGTAAAGTACCGCGCATCTTCAGTACTTTTCGTGCGCGGTTCATAATGCTTTTTTACGGTAACTGTGTATCTTCAAGTCTGATAATCCGAAATGCAATGGCATTTTGAAAAATGAGTGGGTAATCATAGGCACACGAGATAATGCCCTCAAAGGGTGCGATGATAGTCTGCATAAGGGTTCCATCTAGCGTGTTATAGATTCTTGCCAAGGGTTGTCCATGTACCACACGATCTCCAACATGCGCTAAAGTATCAAAAAGTCCTGCTGCAGAAGATTTGATAATTTCGATATTGTCATAGGTAACAACATTTCCAATAGAGCCTTCAAAGATAGGAAAGTCGATGATCTTATGTTTTGAGAGAAAGCGAACTATGGCATCAAATACTTTGTTGGCATCATTTTTCCGCAATTCACCTTTTTTCCCTGAAATAATCGAAAAAGATTTGGCATTCCATATTTTCCAGTTGTAATTGATAGAAACCGTATCAATAGGGCTTTCATCTTTGATATGAATAAAATCTAAACCAAAAGCACGGGCATCATCCACATCCTCAGCTCCATTGGCTAAAAGGCTGACATAGGGTTTGCATTCAGCGTGATCTTTTCTTGCTTCGAGCAAAATGGCGAAGTCGAAATTATTGGTTTTTTCAAATAGTCTTGCTGCAATACGTTGTGTTGTTTCACCTTTTTCATAACCTGGGAACATGACATCAATATCGGTGTTATCTAAAGGCCAAAATGATTTTCCCATATTAAATGAATAAGTATTAGCCGTAGGAACAACAACAATTTCACCAAGAATAAAGGAAGGATTTTCGAGCTCTTTTTGGCGTAAAAAGCGAACCATTCGAGAGGCTATCCAAAGCTGATCTATCGCATCTCCCGTCATGGGTCCTACAATAACACAACTTGGTGTTGCATCTTTTTTGCCAAATTTGAAGGCTTTAACACGCATAGGTTCACGACTTAGTGAGGTAATTTCAAATAAAATCTCTTCTCTCATTCTTTCTCCTCTTTGGTATCTTCTAAAATACGAGCAATTAAAGAACCTTCATACACAACAGGATATTCTCTAATAGTAAAAAGGAGTCCATCACATGGGCTTAAAAGTGTTGCTTTAATTTCACCTAAAAGAGGGTCAAGTATCATTCCTAGTTTTTCGCCTTTTTTGACTTCAACATTGTGCTCTAGCGTTGGTACAAAAATGCCAGAACTTGGAGAGTTGATAAAATGTACCTCAGCATTAATGGTGGAAACAAAGGATTTTTTAGTAGAAGATAAAGGGCGATCTATAATATCGAGTTGCGCCATTAGATTTAAAATGCCCTCTGTGAGATTTTCACCATATTCTTTAGTAATGCGCATACCAACACCCATCTCAACAACAAGAGTTTTTGTTCCTAGTGTATTCATAGTATGTGAAAAAGTCGATTCTAAGACTGTCACAGCATCATGAACCCAGATAAAATCAATCCCCATTTTCTGTGCTAAAGGGACAAGTTCTTTGGCATTTGATTTACTGATGCGCACTTGAGGCAGTTCACGTAAGAAGATATTGCTTGAATGAATGTCAATGGCATAATCACTTCCCTTAATAGCCTCTACAATAGCATTGGCGACTTGACCTGGTAAAAATTCAGATGTTTTACCTGGAAAAGTACGATTGATATCTACATTGTAAAAAGGGAATCCTCTCGTGATGCTATCAATGCCCATAGGATTCATAGAAGGGTAGATGTCTATGATGCCT
>NZ_JAQUHV010000032.1 GCF_028681615.1 Sulfuricurvum sp. | reverse complement strand
TTTGAAATGGATATGACTTTATGTGACAAATTGATTCCATTGATTCCAAATGGAAAAATCATAGTTGCAGAATCAGGTGTTTCAAATGTTGAAACAATCAAAAGATTAAGCTCTATCGGTGCTGATGCATTTTTGATTGGTGAGCATTTTATGAAAGTTCCAAATATTGAAGAAGAGTTGAAAAAGTTCAAACATTTGTATTAATAATTTATTTAATAAAACATTAAGCTATGTTTTAAAAAATATGAGGTAAAATTACAGAATTTTAAAAATAAAAGGACACATTCATGGCATTACTTACTTTCAAAGGAACTACGGCACAAGCTTTAGCAGCTATAACAGCAACTGATATTGGTCTAGATACAAAAGTTACAATCACAGATGCAGATTATACTGCAGCTAATTTAAACACTATCAATACTGCAACTGATTTACCAATTGTATTATTAAAAACAGCAGCTTCACAAGCACTAAGTGATACTGCAGTAAATATAGCAACTGCACTTGATGGAATTACAAACTACACAGGTGCTATTATAGTTACAGGTGCTAATCCAACTGCAGCTGAGTTAAACACTATCGCAAAATCAACAACTGGAAAGGTAACAGCTACTTTAGATGTTGCTACTACTATTGATTCAACTACAGTTACAGCTCTTAATGGTGTAAAAGCTACTGATAGTATTACATTTGTACCAACAGATGCTATTGTTTCAGGAACTAGTGAATTAACTGCTTTAATTAATCTAAAAAAACTACTTCCAAATGCAGATTTTTCTGCTGTAACTACACTTGAAGGTACTTCAGAAAATGTTGCTGCTATTAAATCAGCATTGAATATTGCAACAGATGCAGATGTAACAATTACTGCAGGACAAATCTCAGCAGTAGATGCAAATGCAATCGCAAAAGCAACAGATGGTGCATTAACTGCAACAATCAAAGATGGATCTGTAGCAGCAACTTTAAAAGCTCTTGTAAATGTAGATGCGACTGATGATATAACATTCACAACAACAGATAAAAGTGTAAATGCAAGAGATTTAGTTGCTTTAAATGATAAAATTCAAACTCCTGCAAATTTTACTGTAACTTCTATAACTACAATAACTGAAAATGCAGCAACTGTTGGTGTAGCTGCTGTAAATGTTACAGATGCATTAGCTATTGCAGATGTAGCTGTAAAAATTACAGGTACTATCTCAGCAACAACTGCAGATTTAATTGCAGGAGCAGCAGCTGAAACGGTAACAGCAACTATTGCAGCTGGAACAGCGTCAACTTTAGTTTCAGCATTAGGAAATGCAACTTCAACAGATGCATTAACTTTAACAGTAAACGGTGGAACTGCAGCAGCAGCTGATTTAAATGCTCTTAATGCTTTAACTAGCGTAGCTGTAAATGCAAGTGCTATTACAGAAATTACTGCTACAACTGTATTATCAGTAACAGATTTATATGCAGCAAATACAGCAAAAACTGTAAGTGGTCTTGGAAATGAGGCTATTAAAATTACTGGTGCTATTTCTGCAACAGATGCAAATACTATTGCAAAATTAACAACTAGTGTTGTAACAGCAACAGTTACAGCTGATGCAGCAGCTACTTTAGTTGCAGCATTAACAGATGCAAAAGCAACAGATGCATTAACTCTAGCAGTAACTGCTACACCAGCAGCAGCGGCAGATTTAAAAGCTCTTGATGGTAAAACTTCAGTTGCTGTAGATGCAAGTTTAGTTACATTAATCACTGGTAATGCAGCAGATGTGAAAACAGTTCTTGCAGCATCTGGAATAGATACAGCAGCAACTGTACCTGTAACAGTTTCTGGTACAGTATCAGCAGCTGATGCAAATACAATTACAGGTGCAACATCTGGAAAAGTAACAGCAGAAGTAGCAGCTGGAACAGCAGCAGCTCTAAATAAAGCATTAACTAATGCTGCAGCAACAGATGATTTAACTTTAACAATCTCAAAAGGAACTGCAGCAGCAACTGATTTAATTGATCTTGATGATAAAACTAATTTAGCGGTAAATGCAAATGCAGTTACAACTATCACTGGAAGTGCAGCAGATGTGAAAACAGTTCTTGCAGCGGCTGGAATAGATACAGCATTAGATGTAGCAGCAACTGTTAGTGATACAACAGTATCAGTAACTGATGCAAATACAATTGCAGCTGCAACAACTGGAAAAGTAACAGCAACTATTGTAGCTGGAACAGCAGCAGATTTAAATGGTTTAGCTGATGGTCTACAAGTAAATGCATATACTTTAACAGTAAACGGTGCAACTGCAGCAGCAACTGTTTTAAATAGTCTTGATGCTAAAACTAGCGTAAAAGTAAAAGTAGATGCATTAGCAGTAACTGGAGATTATGCTGATTTAGAAACATTATATGTGACAAATAAAGCTGGTTTTGCAAATCTTGGAAATGAAGCTGTAACTATTACAGGAACTCCATTAGCATCTCAAGTAAATACAATTGCAAAAGCTACGACTGGAATTGTAACTGCTGCTGCAACTGCTACTGCAGATGTTTTAGTTGCAAATTTAAAAGATGCAAATGCAACAGATGCTTTAACTTTAACAGTAACTGGTGCTGATGCAAAAGCTTCAGATTTAAATACTCTTGATGGTAAAACTTCAGTTGATGTAGTAGTAAATGCAACAAATGTAACTGGAAATATCGCTGATTTAACAAAATTATATGTAACAAATGTGGCTAATTTTACAGCTGCTCTTGGAGATGAGACTGTAACTATTTCTGGAACAGTAACAGCAGCTCAAGCAGATGCAATTGCTGATGTAACAACTGGAGCGGTAACAGCAAATATTGCAGCTGGAACAGCAGCAGCTTTAAATACAGCATTAGTTGATGCAAATGCAGGAGCAAATGCATACACTTTAACAGTAAACGGTACAACTGCAGCAGCAACTGATTTAAATGCTCTTGATGGTAAAACTTCAGTAGCTATAAAAGTAGATGCAAAAGAAATAACTGGAATTCAAGCTGACTTAGCAACTTTATTAGTAACAAATAAAGCTCACTTCACAGGTGAAGAAACAAAAGCTGTTAAAATTACAGATACAGTAGCAGCAAATCTAGTAAATGATATTGCAGTTGCTACAACAGGTGTTGTAACAGCAACAGTTACAGCTGGAACAGCAGCAGCTTTAAATACAGCATTAGCAGCTGCAAAAGCAACAGATGCATTAACTTTAGCAGTAACTGCTGCACCAGCAGCAGCAACTGATTTAATTGCTCTTGATGGTAAAACTTCAGTTAATGTAAATGCAAATTTAGTTACAGAAATCACTGGTAATGCAGCAGATATAAAAACAGTTCTTGCAGCAAAAACAATAACTAAAGCAGCAGATGTAGACGCAACTGTTGATGGTGTAATTTCAGCAGCGGATGCAAATACAATTTCAAAAGCAACAACTGGTACAGTAACAGCAACAGTAGATGCTGGAACAGCAGCAGCTTTAAAATCAGCATTAGCTGGTGTAGCAAATGATGGATTAGATGCATTAACTTTAACAGTAACTGGTACAACTGCAGCAGCAGCTGATTTAATTGCTCTTGATGCTAAAACTTCAGTTGATGTAGTAGTAAATGCAACAACAGTAACTGGAAATATTGTTGATGTAACAAAAGTATTAGTAACAGATGCAGCTAACTTTACAGGTGAAGATGCAAAAGCAGTAACTATTTCTGGAACAGTATCAGCAACTGATGCAGATGCAATTGCAGATGTAACAACTGGAGCGGTAACAGCAACTATTACAGCTGGAACAGCAGCAGCTTTAAATACAGCATTAGTTGATGCAAATGCAGGAGCAAATGCATATAAATTAACAGTAAGTAATGATACTACAACATTGGCTACTAATTTAACTGGTCTTGATGCTAAAACTTCAGTTGCTGTAGACGCACATTTAGTTACAGATATTAGTGGTTCTTCAGCAGAAGTAGCAGCGGCATATGCAACACCAACTACTGGGATAACTGGACTTGGAAATGAAACAGTACATATTACAGGAACTGATGCAACTGTGGCTAATGTAGCTGCAATTAATACTGCAACAACTGGAGTTATAACTCTAGGTACTTTAGATACTACAGCTGGTAACTTTAGTTTATCACAATTAGGTGATTTAAAAGGGATTACAGGGCTTGATACAATTGACACAACAGGTGTTAATACAGATATGACAATATCATTAAAAGATTTATTGGCATCAAATGATAGTGTAAATAGCATTGCCTTTACTATTGTTGGAGATGTTAATGATTCAATTTCATTTACTGATACAACTGGGTGGACATTAACTTCAGGGGGGAATACTGCGGCTGATCATTCAGCATATACAAACAATACTACTTCACAAGTAATAACTATTACTCATACTGATATAGTGATAAATGCTTAATAGAAAAGCAAAAAACATTAAGATTTAATTCTTAGGATAAAATCTAAAAAAAGCAAAAAACAAAAACTTAGAAGCTCTTGCTTCTAAGTTTTTTTGCGTTTAACTCTACTTTAAAACTAAGAGCTAAAAAATCACAAAGGAAAAACTTGAAAAGAAA
>NZ_JAQUHV010000031.1 GCF_028681615.1 Sulfuricurvum sp. | reverse complement strand
ATTTAGTTTTTTTAGTCTTAAATATGTCATTGTTCGTCTAAACCCTTTTTCCTTTTTAAACTGTACTATTATAGCATTTTTTAAATGTCTTTTCAATAGTCTTTTTTCGCATTGTTTTAACGTTCGTTTAGACTGTACAAATTATTAGCTCTAAACTTAAACCCTGCTTTGGTCGGTCAATCTCTTCTATAATAACTATAACGTTCGCGCGTGCTGTCTCTTTTCCTCGTTCACGTTTTCCGCTTGGCTTTCGCTTGGCTATGTCTTTGCGGGCACGAAGTCCCCCGCAAAGTTTCGAGCGTAGGGCACGAAGTCCCCCGAAGTGAGAAAAATAGGTAAGCGAAAGGTCAGCGAAAACGTGAACGAGGAAAAGAGATTTAAAATAACTTTGCTTGCAAAGGTACATTTTAGAAACCTACGGAGTAGCGTCCCACGCGGACGCACGGGGCGGGGCTGATATTTTGAGAACGAGGCACTTATTATTCCCCGCCCCATAAATGTCCGAGCGGCGGCGGGGCGACGTGGGGAGCCGCGCGAGTAGGGGCGGGGATTGCGAACGACGCGCCAACCTTAGCCCCCCGATGTGGGGGCGTGGCGTGAGCAGTGAACGCAACGCGTATGCGGTGCGTGAACGTCAAGCCCGACCGTGGCGGGCGCGAAGCGAAGCGGAGAACGTAGCGCGACCGAGGCGCGCGGAGTTGCGTAGCCGCGACCGTGGCGCGGCGGAGCTATTAAGCCGAGACCGAGGCTCGGCGCGCTCTTTGCCTTAGCCCGCGAAGCGGGCGGGTATTGTATTTCCTTACATGTAGAGCTATTCGATCAATCCTTACATGTAAGGGTTCTGAAATATCCTTACATGTAGAGCTATTCAATCAATCCTTACATGTAAGGGTTCTGAAATATCCTTACATGTAGAGCTATTCAATCAATCCTTACATGTAAGGGTTCTGAAATATCCTTACATGTAGAGCTATTCGATCAATCCTTACATGTAATGATTTTTTAGTCATTTTTTGCCTCTTTTTTGACTTCAAAATGTCATTTTTAGGCACGTTTATACTGTCTTTTTTTGTCTAGTTTTTATATATAGCGGGGGGCGGTTTTTTTGTTTTTTTTGTTGTTGCTATTCGTTCAGCCTAGACGGTCGTTTAGAGTATTGACATTGTGACCGTCTTATTGTATAATACGTCTAAATTAACACAAAGGGGAAATTATGATATATGGTTACATTCGTGTATCAACCGACAAGCAAGATTACGACAATCAAAAACACGGTATTTTGGAATATTGTAATCGCTTAAATCTCTCGCCCGTAGAGTTTATCAGTGAAACCGTTAGTTCTCGCGTCAAGCTCGAAGAGCGCGACGTTAGTCGCCTTATCGCTTCCCTTAAAAGCGGCGACGTGCTTGTCACGTCTGAGCTTTCAAGGCTTGGGCGTTCTATTCTTGAAGTTATGACAATTTTCAAGGACTTAACCGAACGCGGCGTAAATACTCACATTATTAAAGGTGGGTTCATTATCAATGCGCACGATCAAAAAATACAATCAAGCGTCTTAATTTTTGCCTTTGGTCTTGCTGCTGAAATCGAAAGGGAACTCATTAGCCAACGAACTAAAGAAGCTTTACAGCGTCGCAAAAGTGAGGGCGTAAAGCTTGGTCGTAAAAAAGGCGCAGTTATCAAAAGCAAACTTGACGGCAAAGAGGAACAGATTATCGACTTAGCAACCAAAGGCGTACCCGTTGCCTCAATCGCCAAGATTTTTGGGTGTGCTCGTGGTACTTTAGTAAATTTTATTAATTCGAGAAAAATCAAAGTTAAGGATTAGACTATGGTTTGTGAGGTAGGTAAGAGGTGCAAAAAGCACCTCACTTGCCGCGACTGTGCGGAGTCGTGGCAACGTAGAGAATTTAAGACTTTTTGTGAGGGTACAAAAATTCCACCTAATGGAATTTTAACATATTTTGTTATCAAAACACAAAAGCGCGGCGGGCTTGGCGTTGGACTCAATGAAATTTACAGAGTCATTGACGATATTCGGGAAGAGGTTAAACGAGGACGATTAAAAAATGTTTTTTTTGGTCGTCTTGAAGTTAGCTTTTCCCAATCGCTAGGCTTTAACCCTCATCTTAATTTACTAGTTTACGGCGATGTTACGCCGTTTTTAGTAATTTTTTTGAGGTATAATTTGAGCGTTTACCGACGAATAAAAGAGAATAGCGCGACTGTCGCGCGTTCGATTGTTTGGTACATGTTAAAATTTAATTCTTTAGGCTATGACAAAGGGGAAATCGTGAGACAGACATTAAACAAAAGACAAACCGTTATAAATTCAAGACACTTTAAAGGCTTGGGCGTTCCTGACGATGTTCGCGCGGCTGACATTGATTATAGTTTTTTAAAACCTTGCCCTATTCGTTACCGCGAGGAAATAGACTTGCGCGCGGCGTACTCTCTCGCGCGACGCAAAGAGCGCGACGCGCTTAAAGCTAAGATTTTGGCTGTTCGCTTAAAGTATGAGCGTTCCGCCTAAACTCCCACGGCGGTGTCGCCGTGGGTTCTTTCCATAGCCCCGCTTTTTCCTCTTTCGCTTTTTTTTCTGCTTCAATGTATTTTTGATCTTTTGTGTACTTTACATAAACCCACGCCATACCGTTTTTAATCTGTTCCAAATTTGCTTCTATTCCTTTACATGTAACCGTTCCCACGGTTCGCCCGTATCTGTCTATCGTTTCGATCTCTACATGTAAATGTTGTTTGTAGCAAATATCCGACAAGGCTTTTTTTGAGGCTTGCCCGAACGCTTGCGATTTTTCGGGCGCGTCTATTTTTGCTAATCTTATTTTTATTTCTCTTTTATCGTTTGTTAGCATTTTAAGCGTGTCGCCGTCTGTTACTGCCACCACTATGCCGTCAAGCGTTCCCGCTTGAATTTGAGCCGCTAGAGCGGCGCAAATCATTATCTTTTTTAACATCGCTTTCCTTTCAATCCTTACATGTAAGGATTGAAATTATAGCGTCTCTAAAATTATTTGATTAGGTAGGAAGTTTCTACAAAAATATGCGCTCATAAATGTAGTGTTTTTTTCTGTTGTTCCGTTTTGTTTGTAGTGTATTCGTCTGTCAAAAAATAGAAATTGCGGGGCGGCGGCGGCTTCTTTGAAGCTGAATAGTGGGTATTTATCATTCAAACACGCGCAAGTCATCAAGAGCGCGAAAGGCTTTTTAAAACTTAAAGCCCGCTCAAAAATCAATCGCTTACATGTAAATGGTGGATTTGAAATAATAATGTCCCACGCTTGCGCTGGTTGCCATTTTAAGAAGTCCTGTTCAAAGTCTATATGAGAGGCGATAACCTTATTTTTCTTTGAAATCTGTTTTACGAATTCGCTTTCGTTTGTGTCAAAAGGACACCATACCACCGCGCGCGGTGGTATGTACTTTAGTATCGGCGCGACCGCGTGGGCGGGCGTGTAGCTCTCATCTGTTCCCGTTTTATTGTAAAGTATTTTTGATGAAATCAAAATAGTTTAAACCTCGTTTCCACGGCTTCTTTATTGTCTATAATGCCATTTTTATGTAAATAATCATAATTCATGTGATACTTATTAAAGCCGTGTTCTTGGTTTAACAATTCTATTGCGTTTGATGAAATCGACACGCTAGCGATCAGCAACCCAAACGAAACTACATATTCTAGCGGTTCTCCCGTTTTAATCTTCCCGCCGAGCAGATGAATTCTGTGTCTGTCGTTTGGCGTGATCGGTACGCCCGTAATCGTCAAACTATCTGCGAACCAATGCGAAATGTACCCAATCCCAAACCAAAATAGTATCGCTCTAAAATCAATTAGAAAAGATAAAGCTATGAGCATTATCGGGATGATCAAATAGTGTGTTTCTTGTCGGTGCTTTACATGTACGCCAAAGAATTTCGCTACATATTCCAACCAATCGGGAGCGGTCGCCCCTATAATCACGGCGGGAAGCGAAGCGGGCGAGAACGGCAACGCTATTGCCGCGGCGATAGCCGTGTGGCTTTTCCACGTCATTTTATTAGTTCCTCAAATTCTCTTTTGTCGCTTTCGTTCAGATATGCTAAAAGTTTTTCTTTTGCCGCGCCTTGCTCCGCTTCATTTGTTGCTACTTTTTCTCTTAGATCGGCTATTTTTTCCATTATGCTTATTCTATCATCAAGCGCAATTACTCCCTCGGCGGCGCGCGCTTTTGCTCGTATTTGCTTTAGCTCCTCAATTTCCAATCTATCGCGCGCGGCGCGCGCGGCTATCTCTGCGTCGAAGAATTTTTTAACGTCGTCAATAATTGACATTTTAAGATTTAGCTTTTGCTTTTCTATGTCTCTCGTTTCTTTCGCGTCATAGAGCGGATATGTTGCCACTATTCCCGTAGTGTAATAGTTAAAATCAGATGGAAACACCGCGCCCGTACTTCCCTCATCTCCGTTTCGCGCTGTTCTTCTTCCAACTCCCGCGCTCGCCTCAATTTTTAGTCTGTTGTATTCTATTTTATAAGGCATTTTTTCAAGTATGAAAGCCGCTATTGCCGCTATTTTTGCGTCTTTTGTTTTGAGCTTCGTTTTTTCGTAAACCGTCGGCGCGAAGTTTTGAAGCGTCATAATGTCTTTTTTTGTAATTCCGTTTGGCGTTTCATCGAACGCGGCGGCGGCTATTGTCGCCATTATTAACATTGTTATTTTTTTCATTTTTTGCCTTTCATCGTTCCTAAAAACATTCTTCTAATTTTTGCCCACTCTTCCGCTTCATCTTTTCCAAAAATTGAACGGCGCGCCGCCTCTTCTTTTTCGTGCAAAGTTCTTAAAAATTCGTGCGCTTTTTTTGCGTCAATCGTGTATGTTTGCGTTTGCATTTTCTTTCTCTTTGATGATGTTCCCCGCCTCGGCGGTGTTTGTTTGTCTCTTTTTTTTGATAGCTTTGCTTAACCTTTTGCGTAGCAAATCGTTAAGGTCAGCTAGCAAAAGATATTCTACAAAGAAACCCCGCGCGCGGGCAACCTCTCCGCTCTTTGCTCTTCTTTTTGAGGGTGGGAGCGCGTAAATATCACGGCGCGCCTTGGCTTTTCCTTGGTGCGTTTTTGGCGCACGAAGTCCCGCCAAAACGCCGAACAAAGGCGCACGAAGTCCCGCCGACGAGAGGCGAGCAGTAAGGAAAAGGTAAGGCGCGCCGTGATATGCGCGTGGGTGGGCATAAAATAGTAACGCGGGCGCGAAGCGGGCGCGGTTCACTTTGATTTCCCCCGCATTGCGAAGCGGGCGACCATTATCAATCCCGCGAGTTCATGTTGTCCCGTGGCAAGCATTGCGATTATTAAAATTATGATTGACGCGTTCGTCATGTCGTAGCTCGTGCCGCTTGTTAATGGTATTTCGTTAAAATTTTTTTGCTTCAAAATTGAATAGATTGTTTTATCTATTGTGAGATCGCTTTCAGCCGAGGCGATGACAATGCGCGCATTTTTTATGATTTGCTTCAAAAACTCTTTTTTTCGTCCTTGCATTTTGTCGAGGTCGTCAATGAATACAATCGAACCGTTAGCGAAATATTCGAGAGCTTCAAGCTGTACCGTTTGTTTTTTTGAATTTTTTGAGAGATATTGATATGTCAATTCGTCGTCTTTGTTGCTTTCGATGAATTGCGTCAAAATGCTTTCGCTTAGATTTTTTGTAATCCAATCGCCGACACTTTCGTGAGCGTTGATTTTGATAAATGTGTCTTTTGGAAAAATCTCCGTCCTTGCATTGTATAGCTTTTCAAGCTCTCGCGTTTTTCCCGCGCTCGCCACTCCCGTAATTAGTATTGAGCTTTTTTTTGAAATCCATTTTTCTTTACATGTAGATGAATATTTGCGCGGCTTTGTTCTTAGTACAATTCCCTTTACTGGGCTTTCTGAATTTAGTTTTTTTAGTCTTAAATATGTCATTGTTCGTCTAAACCCTTTTTCCTTTTTAAACTGTACTATTATAGCATTTTTTAAATGTCTTTTCAATAGTCTTTTTTCGCATTGTTTTAACGTTCGT
>NZ_JAQUHV010000030.1 GCF_028681615.1 Sulfuricurvum sp. | reverse complement strand
CGTACTGTGTGGGACGGATCGAATTTCGGTACTTGAGAGAGCATTTTGATCTCTATTCCCTGACGGTTGATCCGCTCACCCGCATCCGTATCGAGTGATCCGTGGACGATCTTCATCAGTGTTGATTTGCCGCTGCCGTTTTTGCCGACGATAACGATCCGTTCCCCTTCGTCGATATGGAAATTGATATTTTCTAAAATTTTTTGGGCTTCATAGTGTTTGCTGACACCGAGGAGATCGACTAATGCCATATTGGTTTAATTCCTATGTGAGGATACGTGAGCGAATTATAGCGGATGGGAACTTAGAGGGGGTATCTGATAGTAATATCAAAAGATGACTCTTCTATGACTGTTAAAGTGGTAAAATACCCGTAATCAATCGAGGAGTACAACTATGATAAATACAAAATTAACGTTAACCCTATCTATGCTTTTGGCGGCAGCTGTCAATGTCAATGCAGGTCAAATTGACGGCGGAGCGGTAGTGGGCAGTATGGTCGGTGCGGGAGTCGGTGCAGCAGTCGGTTCCGCTACCGGTGGAAAAAACGGTGCAATCATCGGCGGCGGAGTCGGCGGGGCAGTCGGAGCAGCGGTCGGAAGTAAAGATCAACCCCGTTCTTCAACACAGGTTAGTAGTAGAGAAAACGTGGTCTATGTAGAAGGCGGAAATCGGGAAGAATACCGCGAACACCACGATAACGGAAAACATAAAGGGCAGTATAAACATCATAAGCACGATTGATCGAGCAAAAAACCTTTAAAAACAGTGATTACGTGAGAGGTACCATGTTGCGATCGCGTAATCATTATAGGGTGTTTCCCTCTGAGCAGGCGGGATGGAATCGTTGCGCAGTTTGCTTCGGATAATCCCAAAGACGATAAAACCTAACAGCAAAGTACCAAGAGCGATAAACCAATCGCTTTGCCACCATACAATCCCCGCAATAATATAGTTTCCATAACTCAGTGCATATCCTAACATCCGTGCAAAAAATCGGCACTGACGTGTCGGCAGGGTAGGAGTCGGATCGATATGGAAGGTTAAGTGTTCATTATTCATACGCAAATTATAGCGGATGGCGGTTTAATGACAGTTAATCGGCTTTCGAGTTACCCTCACATGTGCTGATTTTAAGGCGCTTTGGAATGAAAAAGGGTCGTTTGTGACGGGAACCAAAGTGTTTATTGGAGTTTCGGGATAACCGAACGGGGCAAACAGATGATTCGGTGCCAGTTTTCCGAAACGGACGGGAAGTTCCAGAGAACCTAATTGGTTTGTAATAACAACACTGTCTCCTTCGTATATACCTCTCTCTTCCGCTTCATTCGAGTTCATCACAAGATAGGGGTGCTCTTCTTCTTTCATAAGCTCCGCAACGTGTCCGGTACGGGTCATCGTATGCCACTGTTTTTTGGTTCGGCCGGTAATCAATACAAATTGATTTTTATCCGGATGCGAGGCAGATGAGATAATCGGATGAAATTGCGCCTTGAACGTCGGTGTGGCGAAATGTTCATTCGCATAGAGGCGTTCGCCTCCCCATTGATAGGAGAGAGAATCGTATTCTTGGCTGCTTTGATCGCAAAAACGATTTTTTGTAAGGGCTTTATATTCGTTATAGATCGCTTCTGCCCCGGTGTAGTCGAAGCCAAGAAATCCCAGTTTTTGTGCTAAGCCGCAAATTATTTCGCTGTCGCTTTTGGCACCGGCAGGTCCGGATTTAAAAGGGCGCACACGCTTGATAAAACGCTCCGAGTTGGTCATACTCCCCTCTTTTTCTCCCCATGAAAGTGTCGGCAGGACGAGATTGGCAAGCAATGCC
The DNA here is from genome assembly GCF_028681615.1 of Sulfuricurvum sp. Lineage (NCBI taxonomy): Bacteria > Pseudomonadati > Campylobacterota > Epsilonproteobacteria > Campylobacterales > Sulfurimonadaceae > Sulfuricurvum > Sulfuricurvum sp. The sequence goes on along the minus strand of NZ_JAQUHV010000030.1, from coordinate 4,860 downwards.
GTTTCACTGAGGACACAGTCCTGGACGACCAAAAAAAGCTCAGGATTACTGAATGCCTTCTCTGTTTTTTTCACGTCGGGAAGGGTGAGAAGCGGATTGGTACAGGCGACCCACAAAAATCGGATTTGATTGGCTGACATGGCATCGATCGCATCGGTAACGGTGATACCGGGAGTAGGGGAAATCGTATCCGGAGGAAGGTTCCAATACACTTCGCATGTTGCTCTGTCATCGCTGTTGCGGACATCGCGGTATCCCGGAAGGGCGTTCGAGAGATACCCGACTTCCCGTCCCCCCATCGCATTGGGTTGGCCCGTAAGTGAAAGAGGGAGCCCTTTTTGGACATTTAAACGTCCTGTGGCTAAAAAAAGGTTGATAAACCCGAGATTGCGCATGACGCCGTCTTGTGCTTGATTGAGCCCTTGACACCATAACCCGAGTATTTTTTTATCGGATGCAAAGAGTTCAACAAGCGTTTCAACATCGTTTAAAGGGAGTCCGCAGGAAGCGACGGATTCCGCAAAAGGGATTTCTATAGCGGCATTAAGGGTTTGCTCGAATCCTTCGGTTGCACGATCGATAAAGGCGGTATCGCAGGCACCGCGTCGATAGAGCTCGGCTAAGAGGGCGTTATAAAGCGTCGTATCGCTTCCGCCGGAGAGTCCCATCCACAGATCGCTTTTTTCGGCTGTCTCGGTATAGATCGGATCGATGACAATGATTTTTGTCTCCGGATGGGCTTTTTTACGTGCCAGAATCCGACGGAAGATGACCGGATGTGCCCATGCGGGGTTGGAGCCGCTGATGATAATGGCATCGGCATCGTCGATATCGGCGTAATTTCCTACTGGGCCGTCACTGCCGAATGCCATTTTATGGGCGACGACGGCGGTTGCCATGCAAAGGCGGGAATTCGCATCGACGTTGTTGGTTCCCAGATACCCTTTTATGAGTTTGGTAAAGAGATAGCTCTCTTCGGTTAGCAGTTGTCCTGAGAGGTAAAAGTAGAGGGCATCTTTTGGGAGAGAAGAGATGTTGTGTGCAAGAAGAGCGATCGCTTCATCCCACGATATTTCCTGGAACGGTTTTGATTTATCCGCACGATAGAGCGGGGCGCTCAAGCGATGGGCATCGAGTGCTTTTGCCATCTGAATCGGTTTGAAGCACAAATCCCCTTGGGTAGAGGGGTTGGTTTTATCCCCTTTGACTTTGAATCCGTTTTCGCCGCACTCTATCGATAGTGCGCATCCCGTTCCACAAAACGGGCAACCGGTTGAGGTGGTGTTATTCGCTTTCATGGAGTGTTTTCTCGATATCGTTTACGATCTCTGTAAAAACTTGATACCGGAGCATCGGGTTGGGATGGACCATTTTTTCAATAATCTCTTTGTAGGGACGATAGAGTATATCCATGGATTTGGTATCGAAGTGATACGGTTTTTTCCCTTCAACAAACGGATCTTCAACGTCATAGGCTTTTATTTTCGTAATCGAATGAACCAGTGCCAAACCGAAACCGTAGATTTCATCGCTCTCTTTATGATTTCCGCCGTGTGTTTTAAGATTAAAATGCAGCTGCGCTTCGAGAGAATTTTGCTCCATATGACGATTCCATCGCATTAGAAATCCGATAGCATAGTTGCTGTATCGGCTTTGCAAACGGCGGATGAAATATTCCAGACTCTCTTTTTGCATTTTTAAATCACGATACTCGCGCATGAATTCGGCAACGTACTCTTTTGCCTCATCCAAGACGACCCCTTTGAGCAGAAGATGTCCCTCTCCTCCTTCACCGCTGAGGGTTCCGCCGATAAAGATATCGACTCCCAGCACCGTTTTACCGCCTTTAGCGACTTTGCATCCGACGAATCCCAAATCTCCTGCTCCGTGAACACCGCATCCTTTGACACAGGCCGACCAGTAGAGGCGTATCTTGGCATCTTCCATCGGAACGGTATGGGAAAGATATTCGCTCATGGTAATGGCATCGGGTTTACCGGGTATAACACCGAACGGACAATGTTCGCTTCCGGCACAGGCGATGAGGTTTGCCATATACGGAGAGGGACGGTTCGGGTATTTGACAAAGAGCGGTGATTGAAGGGCGCTCTCTTCATCACGAATTCCGGTGATAATCAGGTTTTGCTCAATGGTAAGACGGATTGAGCCGTTTTGAGTTTGGGCGATTTCAGCTGCGTGCCGAAGGTCGGTACCGCTGAATACACCGGACGGTACTGCCGAATAGAGGGCGAATGATCCATCTTTGAGAGCTATTTTCCCGTAATGATCGCCCCCCTCCAATGCCGATAGAGACTCTCCCGCTGTTGGCATCGTGTGTCCGAGCTGCTCTTCGATCGCTTTTCTGAACTCATCCATTCCGACCGCTTCGATCAGAAATTTGAGGCGGTTTTTGTTGCGGTTGTCGCGGAAACCGTAGGTTTTAAATAGGGTTGCCACCGCTTCGAAAACCTTGACTGCTTCATCGGGCAAAACAAACATATCGGCGTTGTGAGCCAACGATCCGACACGGCCGCCAAGATAGAGGTTAAATCCGTAAATCCCGTCTTTTTGCGCGAGAGAAAGGGCAAAGTCCTGACCGAAGATATTGCATCGGTTGGAAAGCGAGCCGTTGATCCCGATGTTGAATTTTCGGGGAAGGGTGGTGATCCAGTCGGGATTTTTCAAAAAGATCGATTGAATCCCTTCCAAAATACTACGGCAGGAGATAATGTTGTCCATAGCCAAGCCATCAAGCGGGTCGATGAGAATGTTGCGGAAATTATCGACACCGGTTTGATAGCCGGTGAGGCCGACATCTTCGAGCTGTTTGTAGAGTTCGGGGATATCTTCAATACGCAGGTATCGCAGTTCGATCTGCTGACGGGTCGTGAGATCGATATAGTCCTGACCGAATGTTTTGGCGACATGGGCGACTGCCATAGCCTGCTCGACACTCAACGCCCCTCCGGCAATCCGAACGCGTAGCATAAAGCGCTCAGGGGTGGCAGGACGGTCGAAAAGCCCGAAACTTTTGAGGATAAAATCTTTGTCGTCATCATTGATCGACGCATAGCCGTTTTTTGAATACCCTAACACACGTTCCCATGCTTGGGCAGCGTTAAAAGTATCTTTTAACGATTCGGTTTTGTGGCGTTTGGCACTGCGTGCTTCATTAGCCTGCATTAGCGATGTCATAGGAAACCTCCTTCGGTTCATAGCGGTATTTCGGAAGTACCTGAGAGAGATTGACCACTTCACCGAAGACGAGAATTGCCGGTTTCGGTGCTCCTTTTGCCGTTGTAACAAGCTCACTGAGGGTCGTTATGATGGAACTTTGGATCGACGTGGTGGCGTTGGAGATGATCGCGACGGGGAGATGGGGATCGATTCCCTGATCCACTGCTTCTTTGACGATTTGACGTATACGGCTGAGACCCATCAAGACCACAGTAGTATGGTCGCTCACTCCGAGCATCGGAATCCATGAGAGGTTCACACGGTCTCCCGACAAGTGCGCCGACACGACCGAGACACCTGTGCTGACACCGCGAGCCGTCGGAGCGATTCCTACCGAAAGCGGGCCGGAGAGTGCCGATGAGATTCCCGGAATTACTTCCGTTTCGATACCGTTGGACATGGCGTAAATCGCCTCTTCGGTTCCGCGTCCGAAGATATAGGGATCACCGCATTTGAGCCGGCCGACGGTGTATCCCTGGTGAGCGTATTCGGCAATCATAGTATTGATCGTTTCTTGCGGAAAACTATGTTTCCCTTTCTCTTTCCCTACAAAGACGACTTTGGTCTGAGACGGAATCAGATCGATGATCTCCTGGGTGAGAAGATGGTCAATCAATGCAATATCGAGCATGTTAATCGTTTTAAGAGCTTTGAGGGTCAGTAAATCAGCATCACCCGGACCGCATCCGATCAAATAAAGTTTTCCGTTCATTGTATTTTCCTTCAAGTCTATATTCAGACTTTTTTATCTGTAAAAATAATAGTGTAAAATATCGATAAGTAAAACAAATTTATGATTATTTTTTAATCAATGCGTTGTCTCAATTTAAAGGATCAAAAAATGGCACTGTTTCCGATGTTCGTTGATTTAAAAGATCAAGATTGTTTGATGATAGGGGGAGGGGAAGTTGCGTTACGAAAAATCGAGCAATTGGTAAAGTTTTCTCCTCGATTAATGCTCATTGCCCCTGTGGTTCATGACGAGATTCGGGCACTTTCAAACAGCTATCCGATTGAAATAATAGAGCGAACATACGAACTGAACGATATAGAAGGGCGTTTTTTGGTGATCGGGGCACTCGATGATATCGATGAGCAGGAAAAGATTTATGAAACGTGTATGGCGGCTAAAACACCCGTCAATTGCGTTGACTCTCCTGCATTGTGCAGTTTCATTTTTCCGGCATTGATCGTGGAGGGAGATTTATGTGTGGGAATCAACACAGCAGGACGTGCACCGGCGGTGAGTTCGGCTCTGCGAAAGTATTTGACATCGGTGATTCCGGAAGGGATTCACGAACTGATCGATAAAGTGCATCGTATCCGTCAAAACGAACCGGTCGGCAAAAGCCGACAGGAAAAAATCATTGGAATGTGCCGGGAATTTTTTTCTCGGGTGAAGAGTTGAAACTAATTCACCCGCGAGGGGTGAAAGACTAGAATTTATAATCGAGCTGCAACCAGATTTTGCTGACGTCAGCGGTATATCCTGTAATATCACCGCCTTTGTAAAAAGCGGCTTTGGCAAGTCCATTAAGCCCTTTGACTCCCGGAACGGCATTGGTGTAGAGCATATCCCATTCGCTTCCGAGATCGTTTTTTCCGCCCATGGTTACATCAGTT
>NZ_JAQUHV010000029.1 GCF_028681615.1 Sulfuricurvum sp. | reverse complement strand
CAAAAAATGCCATGGCTGCTCATGGGTACTGGCTTGCGCATAATGAGGTCAAGGCAACGATCAGAGGCATTCTTGCAGGTGCAAACCCGGGCGCAGCATTCCGCCTGGATCACGGTTCATGGTATCGGAAGCTTTTCACGCCAAACGTCGATGCCGGCTTTCTCAGGCCGGCGGATCTAGCCGGTTATCGGGCAGACAAGGTATTTATCCGGAACGCATCCCATGTCCCGCCTTCCCAGGAAGCGGTCCGTGACATGATGCCGGAACTGTGCGACTTGCTGGAGGCGGAGCCCAACGCAGCCGTACGTGCCGTTCTTGGACATTTTCTGTTTGTGTACATCCATCCGTATTTTGACGGCAATGGCAGATTGGGGCGGTTTCTGATGAATACCATGCTGGCGTCTGGAGGATATCCGTGGACAGTAATCCGGATCGAACAGCGAAGTGATTACATGTCAGTCCTGGAAATGGCAAGTTCGCGGGGAGAAATAAAACCTTTTGCGGAATTCATAGCCAATTCGATGAATATTTAGATCGTCTGCCAATCTGGGTTGGATAGAGGCGGCCCAAATGGCCGCCATTTATTATTGGTACAATAGTATTTAACGTTGCCCGGTAGCTGACTTCAACATTCGATGAAAATCGCCTGATGACTTTACTGACGCATAAGAAGCCCTGAGAGATTCAGATTTTTCAAGTAGAACACTGCTATCATTATTATACAGTCTTACAAATTCTGCTAAATGTTCGGGTCTATTCATTATCGGCCAAATATCTAAATATTCGGGCAAACTGACGCCATCAATTTTGTATGAACAGATACGCCTATCAGCTTCAGAAGCAACCCCTACTTCAAAAGGGACCCACCAAGAACCTGATGTATTGTGTGACATTATCGCCATTAAATGGCTACAGTCACCTATTCTTGACATAATAACATCAGTAATATTTTTAGATCGTTGCAGTACTTCATCAAATTCATCAATATAGCACTTAATCTTGTTGGCCTCCAAATATGCGTATATCTTGAGAGCAGATGCTTTATCTGCTTTACGATGAGACAAAAACACTGGCATAAATACCTCCCGTTATTGACAGCTACGATTATTAACGAACCGATCTCTCGGATTTACAATTAGATTTGTTTTTGAAGTCCTTGCCAGAAATGCATTATGTATTGCATTAGCCAGAGTGTCCTTGCGCGTTGGGTACTCAATCCATCGTGCATAGCAATCTACTTGCTGATCATTTTGCTTCAAATTCAAGTTCAGTCTGTTTGGGAAGTTGGTTCCACTTTTAAAACTAGGCAACTTAATCCCAAGTAAGCCGTTGGGTGTCAATGTATTGCCGCTTCTTAGAGATGATTGTATCTCCCAGTCAACATACCTACGAGCCCACGTGCATTTACCCATAAGTACAATTGTTACCGTGGAATCTTTCAGATATAATTCCCTGATTCGCTTCATAACATAATCAGTATCTGTGCTACTAATTATGCTTTCCTCCATATCAACGCCCAGAACTCTCGATATAAATACATTTCGTTCATCAGAAAAAGTAGTTATGAAATCATTTACTTCCTCTTGGTCTGCGTGGTGATAGGTAATAAATACTTTGTGTCGTACGTTGTTACTCATGATGGTCTCCTATAAATTTAGTTTTAAAGGCACAAATTCTAAGTGGAAAGATTCTTTAGACCTTGAATTATCAGATATATGCACTCATCCACAAAAGGGGTTGCCATAAGTCGTAAATACGTCGCCTCGTCAAGCCCTGCATTCTTTGATATTGTCGAAACATCAATTCCTTCGAGGATTGTCTTTACTTGTCCGTAGTTTGCATTATTGCCGCTCTTCGAGGCTAAGGTTTGAAGATCAACATACTCTGCATTATAAGTAACCTGCCATGTCTCAGTAAGTGAGTCTGGATAAGGTTCCTTGCGTAATATCTTACAGACCTCGCCAACTATACCTCCGAATGCGCCCAACAGATAAATAGGTTTATTTTTGTCTATTGCAATAAGTATTTCTTCCAAAACTCCCGGCATTTTACCGTTGTATCCTGAAATCTTACCGCCCGCGCATACTCTAGCGTGTGAGGAGTCGATGGATTGTTGGCGCATTTCTGTGAGACAGCGAGACCAAATATATTTATTCTGAGGTGATGTGGGAGGAAGATATTGATCAGTGTCAACATCATTAGCAATATCGGCTGGAATATCGTGTTCGACAGTGTTCATAACTGCTCTATAATTTGCACGCCACGAGGTCATTTCTTTATCAGCCTTATGGATTGGCCATGCTAAATGATTTTCCACATGTATGTCATGGGTATTGAGACGGGATTTCAATGCCACAGCTTCATTGAGGATAAATTCTGTAAAGCCATCCTTGCGTAAGTCCCCTCCATAGATCAACGTGGCAGATCTGGCAAGCAGGTGTCTTGCAAGATCTTGGGCCAGCCTTACAGATTGGCTTGTGGGGAGATGGTGCTCTTTAAAACAGGCACTTGCGACATCAGAGACAGAGATGCCAACTCGTAAACCTTTTAGCGAATTATTGTCAGAACTGCTCCAAAGAGGGGTAAATGTTTCAATCGATAGATGGCTATGCCAATCGCCTTCTTCAGAATAAATTGGAGGTTCCGGATAACAGAGTTTATTTTTCTGGCCATCTGACTTCAACGTAAGAAGTTGACGAATTTCAGGTGGTCGGGAAAAGAGAGCACATCTGCTGTCGATCCAGCCTCTTGCTTGATAATGCTCAAGTGAGGACAGAGCATGGCAGTGGCGTATAGTCTCCAGAATTGCGGCGGTGAGTATTTTGAGTACATCTGATTCTTTGAGCGGGGATTCTGGCGATATATGAACACATGGTATATTCGAACCAGCGGGAAAGATTCTGTCTTCAAAGTCCTCCAAACAGTTAATGGCTATCATTGGCCGGTGATGCTCTTTTGCACTTAAAATTTCCCGCTGACACCAATATCGAGATGAATAATCGTCACTACAAATCGCCAACATAGTTGATTCTTTAATGCTTTTAATTATTTCCTCGTCAAACTTGAATCCTGGGGAAATTGTCGTGGCATCAAAAAAATGAGACATGTTTGTAGTGTCGATAAATCGCTTAATTGATTCTGCGTGTAAACGACCGGTGTCCCCACTCTTTGCATGGCTGAGAAATAATTTTATGGAAGATGACTTTCCTTGATCCTGTTCTTCTATTTCAATAAAACCATGTCGATATAATTCATGTGCCATGGCAAGTACCGTATTTTGAACCATGTATTCCTTCTGCCACTCATATACACGAATGAAATTAATGTTTTTGAGGCTTCCCCCACCACCGTGCCCAAGCCCCTCATGGGACAATGCAACAGGAACTGCCCGCATTGTTCGAGTAAGCTTCAGATTGTTGATGTAATTGTCCCATAATGTGTATCCTCTCGTATTGACACTCGTAAATACAAATAAAACATTCCGTAAAGCGAGTTCACTCGGAAGGTCATTGGGTACATCGGTCGGACTGCATGAGCTATAGAAAAAAATTGGAATATTTAGATTTCGAGAAAAAGGACGATTGATATCCCTTGAAAAGCTCCTAGTAATTGCTTCTAGGATCGGATCAACGGTATCACTGTCCAATGGATGCCATATGAAGTGAACTGCAATAGGTGGTTTGTATTGTGGGGACATTCTATTTCCTTCTTACCGTGTCATTTTTTTGGACGGCCTCTGCGCCAACGCGCTTGCCGCCGCTGTTTTTGACGTTTTGCTTGTTCGCCCGTCACGTAGTACACTTGATGCCGCCGACGCCGCTGCTTCCGATGTCACCTTTTTAGGTGCGTTTGTCTGTGAAAGTGTGCTACCTGCCGCAGTTTTTGATTTCGGAGCAGTATTGCCACTTTTTAACGTTTTTGCTGCACTTGATGCCGCCTTTGGCCCTGTTACCCCAGATTTTACCTTTGACATTTCAATCTCCTTTTTTTCTTGAAGTTTTCTATCATGAAGGTTATAAAAACTGTACGTATAATATATATACGGATAGTTACTATGTCAATATAGTTTTTATACGCATCAAGAAAATGGGAGAATTCGATGGATGATCAATCGGTTACGATTCCTTGGAGTACGCGAAAACGGCTGCAATATCTTGAATTCAAGCTGTATTGGGAAGGAAGGGTCAATCGAGGAGACCTAACTGCAAAATTTGGAATATCAATCCCCCAGGCTTCGGTTGATTTCACTAAATATCAGGAGATGGCACCCAATAATATCTCATACAATTCAAGTGCGAAATACTATGTGCCAACCGAAACATTCTCGCCAATATTCATTGGACTATCAGCTGATGCATATTTTTCAACTATCTTGTGTTCGCCGACAGATAGCATTGCCACTTGTGGATCGGATTATGTTGCAGCTGTTCCAAATCCTACTCGTGCTATCGATCTTGATGTTCTAAGGACATTGGTTCAGTCCATCAAGAATAAGCAGGTTGTCTCGGTAGATTATCGGTCATTTAACAATCCACAACCAGGAAATACTCGATTGATTTCTCCACATGCCTTTGGAACAGATGGGTCGAGGTGGCATGTACGAGCGTATTGCCATGAAAGTTATTCTTTCAAAGACTTCGTACTTGGAAGGATAGCTTCTGCAGTAATGGGGTCTGAGTCAGACATTGACGTTAATAGCGACTTCAAATGGTTTAACTATGTCAATGTTGAAATCGGTCCTAATCCAAAGTTGAGCGAAGCGCAAAAAAGTATCGTCGCTATGGATTATAGAATGACTGATTTCAAATTGAAATTTAAGTGCAGGATAGCCCTTATTTTCTATTTGTCGAAAAAACTTGGGATCGACCGTAACGACAGCGAGCGTGCTGGTGAAGAGCAGCAAATAGTAGCAATCAATCTGGATGAAATCCACGCAGCTATACGTCAGTGAAGTGATAAGGCAACATGAATATATCCGAACAACTCTCGAATATTGAAACAGTACAAGATGTTCGCATTCTCTACGCCGTAGAGTCTGGTAGTCGTGCCTGGGGTTTTGCCTCCCGCAACAGCGACTACGATGTCAGGTTCATCTATATTCACAAACCGGACTGGTATCTCTCGATTCGTGATCGGCGAGATGTGATTGAATGCCCGATTTCCAACGATCTCGACATCAGTGGGTGGGATCTGAAAAAAGCGCTGGGCCTTTTCAGTAAGTCTAATCCGCCGCTCCTGGAGTGGCTCGGTTCTCCGATCATCTACAAGGATGCTTTCGACCTTGCCAATAGGTTGCGTGAAATGTTGACCACTTCCTTTCAACCGCAACGCAGCATGTACCACTACCTGCACATGGCCCGGGGCAACTATCGGGAGTATCTAAAGGGGGAAGTAGTCAGGCTGAAAAAATATCTCTATGTGTTGCGACCAATACTTGCCTGCCTCTGGATTGAAAAGCACGGGACAATGCCGCCCACCGAGTTCAGCAAACTTGTACGCGATGCACGTCCGTCCGTCACTTTGAGTGCGGCCATTGATGACCTATTACAACAAAAGATGTCTGGTAACGAACTGGATACAGCTCCAAAGATTCCGGTGCTAAACGAATTCATTGAGCAGATGTTGGATCATTACAGCCTACTGTCTGGCAAAAGGCCGACTCCGGTTGCTGACTATGATGCCTTGGATCATCTTTTCAGAGAGATGCTGCAATCGGTGTGGGGTATAGGAGTGCCCAATGCCTAAATATGGAAGAGGGTTAAATCGAGAAATTGTGGCGGCGGTCAATGCAGGGATGATCCTTGAGCCGTTCTCAATAAAAGATGTCAGAAAGTTGATCAAAGCAAAAAACTGGAAGCCTGAGCCAAGTGAGAATCATGTCAACGTCACGCTTGCAAATGGTGCCAGTGACAGCCACAGCGTCACCTACAAAAAATACTTCCTTTCTGTTGGTGACGGTCAGTATAAAGTCAAGCCGCATTACAAGGGTAATGAATGGCTCTGAACATAACAGTTCAGGAGGTCAACGCTGCGTTCTGAACCCAGCTTTGAACGGCTTCCCGCTTCCGAAGGTCTGTCAATTCCCTTCGCCAGTGCATCATAGCGCAGTCATCGGAGCAATAGGATACAACCCGAATGCGCGGATCGTCTTCCTCGGTGAATCTCACATGAATCATGCCGTCCTTCTGCCGGGGCGAGGTGCAGGCTTCACAATGTTGAACCGCAGGACCATCGAGTCCGTCATCATTGCTGACTGACAGGAACCGAGTGCCAGATGTGTTGATGAAGGTGCGGTGCCAATAGGCGTCTCCTTCGACAACCAGGATATTGCGTAGGTGATGGCATGACAATTCCTGGGTATAGCTTCTGTTACAAAAAGGGCAAGTCCCACGATCGAAGTGGTCGCTTATCCCGGAGATCATGGTCAGCACCCCAGGGGTGAGATCCTTATGATCACAGACAACGGGTTTGCCTTCGTGGTCCCAGAGAATCATGGCGACTCCTCTGTCTCCTGGACAGGAGCGGATGGTATGCATGAATCATCAACCGGCGGTGTCGGCGCCGTAGTGATTGCCAGAGGAATTTTCCTGGTGAAGCGTTTATGCTCCCGGCCACTGGCGGCATAGATGGCGCTGGTGCTGATGTCCTCATGGCGTAACGTATCCTGAACAGCCCGGATGTCCTTGGTGACATCGTATAACATTGTGCCGCAGGTGTGCCGAAGAGCATGGCAGGAAACCCGTTTCCGTTTCAGGCCGGCTTTGCTCAGGTAGCCGTCAATGACACTATTGAGGCCGATACGCGATATCCGACCCCTGCCTCGGCCATTCTTGCGCACGCTGAGAAACATCGGCGTAACGAACGCTTGCCGGTGATGAATGGTAGTTTCCTCGACGGCAACCTCACCCCTGGCAGCAAGGTAGGCCCGGATGGCGGCCACTGTATCTTCCCGGGGGTAGATATAACCGTCTTTGCGCTTGCCGTGGACCAGGATGCGCACACCGCCCTCGACGTCTTCGATGTCTTCGATGTCTTCGACGTTGGCCCGTTTGATTTCGACTCGGCGGAGCCCTTCGAGCAGCATAAGGGCTATGATGGCCCGGTCGCGCAACCCTTTGATACTGCCAATTTCGGGAAGGTGCATGATCAGCAGTTCCGCCTGGCCGGCGGTAAGATGCTTTTGCTCAGATTTAGCTTCCCGGGCGACAGGGGGGCGAACATTGGCCGCCGGATTGATGGCGATCAACCCCCGGTTCATGGCGACCTGGTAAAATCGTCTGATGACGGTCAGCTTTACGGCGATTGACGATGCTTTCATGCCGGCCTGGATGAGTTCATGGCGAAAGCTCTCCACATCGGCCTGGGTCATGGCAGCCGGAGTGATGCCACGGGCGTTACACCAACGGAGCCAATGGTTGAGGTGGGACGTGTAGGTTTTAATCGTGTCTTCGCGTGGATCACCCAGGGCAACTTCACGTTCCAGCCAGTTGCGTACTGCGGCTTCAAGATCCGCTGGCAGGTTGTCCGGAATCTGGCTGGAGATCAGTGCCGAATGGGGGCCACCGGTCGGGATGATATCATTATTCATGCGGATGCTCCGATTTGATGCTGGTCAGTGATGTATGTACTACGGCGCTGACAAAACCGCTGATGAAAGCCATGACCTCCCGAGGGGGGCCGTGGTAGAGCGATACACTCGGCACCCGGTCTGGCCGTGGACGTCGATAAAGACGGTTAACGGTGAACCCGGTCCCGGCTCGCTCGACCTTCAGACCCGAGTCCCATGATTTGAGCTGATTGTTGTTTGCTGAAATACACGCTTTGCTGAGAGCGCGTTCCGTGATCTTTGACAACCTGACCCCCCTTGTAATCTACTGTCGAAGTGTGACGTAAAACCGGCCAGTCAGTTGGCCGTCTTTCTGGGCGGAATACCTATACATAATTGGGGAAATGTATA
>NZ_JAQUHV010000028.1 GCF_028681615.1 Sulfuricurvum sp. | reverse complement strand
TTCAGGTGGCTATAGAGAGGGGGAAACGCCCGGTCCCATTCCGAACCCGGAAGCTAAGACCCTCATCGCTCATAATACTGCATCTTTCAGGTGTGGGAACGTAGGTCGCCGCCTGGCCTCAGATTTATCTCCTCTTTAATCTCTCAATCATAAAACCATTGCTTCTTCAATCAACCATTTAACCATAGCACCATGAATTTATCGCCATTTTTTCCTTATTATCGAGCATATTTATCATCCTTCCTTCTTTGAAAAAATACTAGTATATTTCTATCACAAATATGTCACCTATGATGTTACAAAATGACACAGTGTCATAATCTTTTCCTATTTATTTGTGAAATCAAAACTTTATTTTTTTTTATTTAATTCCCTTAATATGGTGATTATTGCTTATATTGACGTTCTATTGCCAGAATAAGTTAGTATTAATCCGTCGTATTACAGATATGATTAGTATTATAAGAAAAATATATACTGTGATATCTTCTTGTTAAGTTTCAATTAATTTTATCACCCCTATAATAGTGTTGTTAACGAATCGTTTACCGATTCAATTTAAAACTTATCGAGGAGAATTAATGAAACGTTCAATTAAAATCGCTGTAGCTGCTGCTATCGCTTTAAGTAGCACATCTGCATTCGCAACCAATGGAGATCATTTGATCGGTATGGGTGCTAAAGCACGCGGTATGGGTGGAATCGGTATCGGTATGTCTCATGGTGCTGAATCAGCTCTTGCTAACCCTGCGTTAATAACATCTGTAAACGGTACTGAAGTTTCTTTTGGCGGTACAATTTTTATGCCGGATGTTAAAACAGATTTAGGTACTGGAGAAGGTAGCTATGACAGTGCAGCTAATCTTTCTGTGATCCCTGAAGTAGCAATTGCTCAAAAAGCATCTGATAATTTCTACTGGGGTATCGGAATGTTTGGTGTTGCGGGAATGGGTACTGACTACCGTGATGCTAATACTGCAGGTATGGCGTACAATAACTTCCACATGGTAACCAATTTACAATTGATGCAATTTGCGGTTCCATTGGCCTATAAATCAAATGGATTTAGCTTAGGAGTTGCACCTGTACTCCAATACGGGTCATTGGACATCAATTATGATGGTAGCAGTACAAAAGGCGTAGCACAAGATTTCGGATTTGGTTATAACGTTGGTGCGGCATATGAAATGAGCGGTTTAACTGTCGGTGCATCTTATAAATCAGCTATCGATATGAGTTATACAGGCCAAATTTCAGCAGCAATGGCTGATTTCACCGGAATGATGGGCTTCCCAAATCCTGGTATCGCAGATAATCTTGAGCAACCGGCTGAGATTGGTATCGGGGCTTCATATAAAATGGGTGGAAGTACATTTGCTGTAGATTACAAACAAATCAAATGGTCAGATGCAAAAGGATATAAAGAATTTGGTTGGAACGATCAAAATGTAATTATTTTCGGATATCAATATGCACAAGACAATTGGGCACTACGTGCCGGTTATAATCATGCTGCAAGCCCAATCAAAGACCAAATGATGACTAATCCGTTGGCAAACACTTTTAACTTGTTAGGATTCCCGGCAACAGTTGAAAACCATTACACAGTAGGTGGAAGTCTTGCATTTAACAAAATGACTTCTGTAGATTTGGCATATATGTATGCACCTGAAGTTTCAGATACATATAGCAGTGCTCTTCCGAATGGTATGGGTGGCTTCTATATGGGCAATGTTACAACAAAACATAGCCAACAAGGTGTAACTGCACAACTTAACTTCAACTTCTAAGAAGTTTTCTCTCTCCCCTCGGGAGAGATTCACAATCTATTCACTTTTTTAAGCCATAATAAGAGATCAAAATCGTTGGATTGTTATTATCGTTTTTTTGATGGTTTTGTGATAAAATACTTCTTGTAAGCAAGGGTATAGCTCAAAGAATAAAAAGCGATTACACGGAGGAGAAAAATATGTTTAATAGATTGTTAATGGGTGCTGCTGCACTTTCACTGGCTGCTTCAATGGCGTTCGGCGCAACAGGAGCTAAATTCTATGTTGGTGACGGCGATAAAGAAAAAGTTTTCATGAGTTTGGTCAATGAAAAGATCAATACGATCGGTTTTGTATTGTCTGATCCGCATGAACGTATTAATGATGCGTATAAAACAAAATGGGGCACTGAGTTCAGAACCGTAAAAGGGGTACAGGAAAAACATCCTGATTTCGATCCGACATTTAAAGAGACATTGGATAATCTCGGATTTTTCTCAATCACAAATGATAAAGTTGTCGGACCATTGTTGATGAAAGAACCATCATTGGGTGGATTCTCACCGTTTAATCTCCATATCTACAAAAAAATGGGTGAAGATAAAACGTATGTAGGACATGTTGACCCTGAAACAATGCTCAATATTACCGGTGTTAAAGATGCAGACGTTCGTGCTAAATTTATTGCGTCTTTCGTTCCATTGGATAAAATGGTATCAGAAGAGATCGGCAGTAAAGTACAAACAGTTGACTACAAAGCACTCCCTGCAAAACCGATGATGACATTCGAAGTGCCGTTTGAACGCGGAGCAAGTTTGGATGCATTTATCAGTGATTTCCAAGGTAAATTTGAAGCGGCATTTGAAGCACACAAATATATCATCGCAGGTTACAAAGACATTAAGGGGTCTATGACTGATAATAACATTGAATTTGGTCGCTACGATGCGTATTGGGTCTATTCACTTTGTCATTTCCGTTTTTCAGAAGGGATCTTCAATAACGGTCGTCCGGATGCCGGAGCATTTGCACCGTGTTCAATGTACATGTATGTTGAAAAAGGGTCTAACAAGCTAATGATCGGTATGCCGAAATTGGAAAACTGGGTTGCTGTTATGGGAATTAACGATCCGAAAATGGTTGACTCTATTCATAATCTTGATAAAGAAATTATTGGGATCATGACAGGATTGGGAGCAAAAGAACTATGAAAAAAATCTATTCACTAATTATGGGTGCTCTTGTACTCGGATTCTGTGGATGTGCCGGTACGGCTCCTGAAGCACAAGCGGGTGTAAAAGTAGAAAAAGAGGTAGCAACCTACAAAATCGCATCGTATGTAGATGTTGAAAATGCTAAATCAAAACTTACTGGGGCAGGCTTTGAAGTAGTCGGCACGTATAAAACAGATTCTGGCACCACTGTTCTTTTTAGCAATGCCCAGATGAAAAGTGCAGCCAATAAACCTATGCGCGGTCTTGCCGCAGTAGGGCGTTTGTTAGTTGATGATGAGCGTAAACAAATCAGTATTGCTAACCCGATCTATTTTGATAAAGCATTTATGCAAAAAGAATATAACCATACGGTTGCTTCCGTTGAGTTGACATCACTTGAAAAAGCATTCGGACCTTTGAAAGATTCAGCTGATAAATGGGAATTTGATGGGTTGGCAGGATATCACTTTATGGTAGGAATGCCGTATTATGAAGATATGACTGTTGTAGGTGAAGGTTCAACTGGTGATCTTGTTGCTAAAGCACAAGTAGCTAAAGGGACAACAGCGGTTGTAAAATTGGGTGATGACCGTTATGTTGCTTTCGTTAGTTTAGATCGTCGAACAAACGGATTTGTCAAAAAAATCGGAACTCAAAACGGTGAAATTCTTCCGTGGGCAGTATTGATCGAAGGTGGACAAGCAAAAGCACTTAGTGCCAAGTATTATATTGCTATCAGTTATCCATTGCTTACAATGGGTGAATTTATGACGATTGCAACTGTACCAGGTGCGGTTGAAGCAGATCTCAAAAAGATTTTTAAGTAATTTTATACGCCGATGGAGCTAAGCCCCATTCGGCTACGTTAACACTGAGTTCTCTTCAGCAGAGGGCTCAAACACGGAAACCGCGTTATTTTTTTCTCATCTTCTAGACTTTAAACTTTATTGCTTTTAGCATCTCTTCAACGATATCTTTATAATAACTTTTCAATGTATCCGACCCTAAAACAACGGGCGGTTCCCCATTGTCTGAACCTTCTCGTATGTCCATATTTAATGGGATCTGTCCGAGCAGAGGTATATTATAACGTTCTGCTAAACGAGCTCCGCCGCCACTACCGAAAATATCATAACGGGTCCCTGTATCAGGAGCTACAAAGAAACTCATGTTTTCCACTAGACCAGCCATAGGTACATGGATATCTTGAAACATTCGAATAGCTCGGCTGACATCATCACTTGCTACAAGTTGAGGCGTTGTCACAATTACACCGGCAGTAATGGGAAGTTCTTGGGCCATGGTGAGCTGAATGTCACCGGTGCCCGGAGGCATATCGATGACCATAAAATCGAGTTCACCCCATGCGACATCTTCCAGAAATTGAATCAATGCCGAAACGGCGACCGATGAACGCCAAACAAGGGGAGTATCAGAGGTAGGGGTTGTCAGTGCAACACTCATAATTTTGATGCCGTAGTTTTCACATGGGATGATTTTATTATCATCATTCCAGCGTATTTTTTCTAAATCTGTATTGGTGAGACGCGGAACGTTCGGGCCATATACATCAGCATCCAAAATCCCGACTTTATACCCTTTTTGAGCCAGTGCGATAGCGAGATTGACACTTACGGTACTTTTGCCGACGCCTCCTTTGCCGCTTGTTACTGCTATAACATTTGCAGCATAAGGGGCACGATTATTCGGTGACGCACTGTTTCCGTAGTTGATGTCTTTTTGTACGGTTTGTTTTTTAGTAATATTTAGGCTGCTGAACTGGTCATGAAAAGCCGCTTCAATTGCGGCTTTGACTGTGAGGTAGGATTCATCACTCACTGTGAGGAGCTCGATAAATGCATTTTCATTGACTACTTTAACTTCAGAGATGAGCTTAAGATCTCCAAGTGTACGTGAAAGTCCGGGATAAGATAGTGCACTTAGTGCTACAGTGAGATCTTTAGTGTTCATATGGATTTCCTCGTACTTCACGGGCTAATAATGCTTTGGTTCCTGCGGCTTTTTGCGCAAGCTTTGACAAAGGTGCACGAGCCCCCGGATATTCAAGACTGAGGCGGTGTACCTCACTTATACGTGTATCGATTAGAGAGGTAAGTGATGCGATCACACCGTTTAATGTGCCGATTTTATCGGATTCATTCAGTAAGTCTTTAATCAACATTTCACGAGAATGCATTTGTAAATCAAGTCCGTTTTCTCGACCTATAGCAATAAAATCACCTGCACTGAGATAGAGGCCAGAAAAAAATGTATTGAGAAAGTGGTTTTCGAGTGTTAAAAATTTACTTCGTTCTTCGAAATGATTTTTTTTCATGTACGATCTCCCAGATTTGCTTCAGCTGCTTTACTCACATCCGGATCAGTATCTTTGAGCAGTGATGCGATAATCTCTTTTGGTGCGGCTCGATTTTCGGCCAAACGCATACGAACCATTTTATCATTGTCATCACATAAGATCTTGAGTAATTTCGGAGGTGTATTCGGGTTTCCGGAAAGTCCGTCACGAACTATTTTTTCATCGCTGAAAAATTTCTCTAATACATCACTCGGTGTCGAAGGATTGGCGGCAACAAGTGCACGTACTAAATTAATAGGATCAGCTGATAGATGACGTAGGACTTCAACAGGTGTATGAGGATTTTTTGCAACTGCCCAACGTGCACCCATATCAATGGGATTGCTGGCAATATCGATCAATAGTTCGACCATAATCGGGCTGTATTCACGGTCTCTTTCATATACGGATGTTCTAAGAGATAGATTCATCGCGACTTGTCCAACAAGCTGTTTGTCGGTTTTGAAAGCATTATAAATTGCTTGCACTTCTTCAATCGGGAGGGATTTATCCTCCAACAATTCAATAAGCAAAGCGGTATTAGATTGCTCTATAGCATTTAGTGTAGTTTCGGTGCTCATGAAACTCCCTTTTTAATATTATTTTAACGCCAAATTGATAAAAATCCCTTTGACTGTGTTTACTGTTTTAGTACTTAATTTTTGTGATAAAAATAATCGTCATACTATCAAAAAGTGATTAAAATGTAACTATTAATTATAGTATATAAGGCTAGAAACAGAGTAGGATGTATAAGAAAACGTAAACTAACAAAGAGTAATCACATAAAAGCAAATTGTGATAAGTATGTAACAATTTGTAATCCGTGTGACGATTTAAAAATAGTATTTACCATGTATTAAGAGAGTCGTCCTTATAATAGGTACGGTAATTCCATATATTAATGCACATTAGTGTGCACATTTATAAAAAAAAAGGAGCACGGATGAACAGATGGTTAAAATCACTCTGTGTGGTTGCATCATTATCGGCGTCATCAGTGATGGCAGCCGATGGGTATGCAGATAAGAATATTCTTATTTCTGCTGACGAAGCAGTCAAGCTGATCGGCAACCCGAAGGTGATGTTTGTTTCAGGTGACAATGAGGATATTTATAAACTCGGTCATATTAAAGGTTCTGTAGAGATGTATGCTCACCATTTGCACCACTCAGACATCGACGGTACGATGCATTGTGCGCCTTTATACCGCTGTATCGATGATGCAGAAGAAATTATTGGCAAAAAAGGTATCAGTAATGATATGACAATTATTGCCTATGATGACTTTAAGGGTCCAAATGCGACAGGTGTTTATTCATTCTTCAAAAGCTACGGACATAAAAACGTTAAAGTTCTGAATGGTGGACGTGCAGCGATCATGGCAGTCGATCCGGCGCAAAAAGAATATGATACTTTAAACAGTGAATATAAAGAGATCAAAAAAACTCAAAAAGCGGATAAAGAGAAGTTAAAAGCTCCAGACGCTGATAAAGTTGCATTGGGTGCATCAATTGCAAAAGCTGATACAGATATGAAAGCTTTGAAAGCAAAAATGGATGATGTCGAAAAGCGTCTCTTAGTTGTTAAAGGCGAAGAGGTCGATCAACCAAAAACATATAAAATTGACCCAAAGAAAATCGACTATACTGCAATCGCGGATAAAGAAGAAGTAAAACACGCGATGGAAGATATCCTTAAAAATGGGAAAAACTCTAAATACGTTATTATTGATTCTCGCGGTATCGCAGAGATCATCGGTGAACGTAAAATGGATAATGTTGCACGTGGCGGGCATATCCCTGGAGCGACATTTATCGAGTGGAGCCGAATTTCAGATGCTGATAATAAACTTTCTTTTAAATCTCAAGATGAATTGAAAAAAGTATATGCGTCATATGGAGTAACTCCGGACAAAACGATTTACGCGTATTGCCAAGTAGGTGCCGGTCGTGGATCTGAGCACATTACGGCACTTCAACTGCTCGGTTACAAAAACGTCAAAGTCTTCACAGGAAGCTGGGATGTTTGGGGTAACGACATGAACCTTCCGATTAAACGATAAGGGAAGAGGAGAAAATATGACAAAAGTAATGAACAATAATCGCCGTGACTTCCTGAAAGTATCAGGGATGACGGCTGCGTTAGTGGCATCTCAAGGTTCACTTTTCGCAAAAACCAATGTTATTTCAGTCGAGAATGGCAAGGATAACTATCCAAATACTAACTATTCTGAAGATATGTACCGTAACGAATTCGCATTTACATACGGTAAAAAAGA
This sequence comes from Sulfuricurvum sp., assembly GCF_028681615.1. Classification (NCBI taxonomy): domain Bacteria; kingdom Pseudomonadati; phylum Campylobacterota; class Epsilonproteobacteria; order Campylobacterales; family Sulfurimonadaceae; genus Sulfuricurvum; species Sulfuricurvum sp. The sequence continues at coordinate 2,847 of NZ_JAQUHV010000028.1, read as the reverse complement.
GGAACACGGTTTTGCATACCACTGTGTAAACTGTCAAGGTAACTGTGCATGGGAAGTATGGTCAAGTAACGGCGTTATTACCCGTGAAAACCAATCGGCTCGCTATCCGGTGATCAATGCAAAAATCCCTGACTTCAACCCGCGCGGATGTAACAAAGGGGTACAACACTCACAAGTAATGTATCAAAAAGACCGTATCCTTTATCCTATGGTCCGTGTCGGTGAACGCGGTGAAGGTAAATGGAAACGTGTTAGCTGGGATGAAGCTGCTGAGCGTGTATGTCAAGAAATTTTCAACTGTATGACAGATCCTGAACGCGGACCGGATAAATTGATGGTTCATGCCGGTACAGGTCTTTTGACTGAAGGGCGCCGTGGTGCACCACTACGTTTCTCGACTCAACTCGGTGCCATCCGTATTTATCCGTCATCTTACCTCGGGGACATGTTCTCAGGTGCGGCGATTGCATACGGTGAAGGTAACGTCGGTTGTACATGGGATTTCATGTATAACGTCGATACTGCGGTAATGTGGGGTGGAAATCCGTCGGTTTCTCGTATCCCGGATGCTCACTTCGTATGGGAAGGAAAATATAACGGAGCAAAAGTCATCGTTATTACTCCGGAATTCAATGCAACAGCTAAATCTGCTGACCTTTGGATCCCGATCAAAGCAGGTTCAGATAATATCCTAGCGATGGGTGTTATCAATGTAATCTTGAATGAAAAATTGTATAAACCTGAGTTTATGCAAACGTTCACGGACCTTCCGTTCCTAGTAGATACTGAAACGCAAAAAATGCTTCGCCGTTCTGATATGGAGCATGCTGCAAATGAAGAAGACCATCATAAATTCGAAGAGCAATTCTACTCTATGAATAAAACGACCGGTAAAGTTGCATTGATGCCAGGAACTGAAGGAAGTACGATCAAATCATTGCGTCTTGATGAGCAAGATATTGAGCCGGAACTTGAAGGAACATGGACTATTACAGATGTAAACGGCAAAAAACGTACTGTTACGACTGTTTTTGAAATGTTGAAAAAATCAGCGGCTAAATTTGCACCTGAAGCGATTAAAGATGTAACGGGTGTCCATCCTGAAACAACACGTCAATTAGCACGTGATATCGCATTGCCGAAAGTTGTAGAAATCACTACCGGATTCTCATTGAACAAATATTTCAACGGTGTTCTATCGATCTGGAATATCGCGTCTATCTGTGGATTGACTGGACGTATGGGACCATACGGCGGATTGAATACGGAGAATGAGTTTACTCTATCAGGACTAGGTGTTCTTGGTGGATTCAGCGGTAAATACAATGCTCGTTTCGGATCAGGATTCGTGGGTGAATTCATATTCGGTGACGGTATGAAAACATTTGATGAATACTTCAGTGATGAAGATGTCAAACGTGCACAAAACGGTATGTCTAAAAAAGAGTATATGGCAGTCGTTTCTGAAATGCTCGGTCATGGTAAAAACAATACAGAAAACTTGGACTCTAAACACGGTAATCAAAATAAACCGTGGTGGCAACCGGATTGTGCATTGATCGTTGCTGACTCTAAGTTCCGTCGTAATAAAGGCTCTGAATACCGCAAAGCATTCTTGAGCAAAACCAAATTCTATGGGTATGTAGACTATCGTATGTCTGAAGCGGCTCAGTATGCAGATGTATTGTTACCGGCTAAATCACACTATGAAGTTTATGACTTACGTACAAGTCCTGGTTATCACCGTTTCACCAACTTGGCTCAGCCGGTTGCGAACATCAAAAATGTCGGTGAAGCGATGGATGAATGGTCTATGTTTACTCTTCTTGCGAAGAAAATGGAAGAGCTTGCAAACCGACCGGAAAATATCGATAAAGCAAAAGTTAAAGATCATCCGAAATATGCGAAACCTGGTTTCCATGATTTGACGATTTTCCATAAAGAGTACACGAATACAGACCCTGAATCTGAAGGTGCAGGAGAAAACTATCTCGGTACCGACAAAATGGCAGTACAAGCAGCGTTGGAAAAATGTGAGCAGTATGAGCCGTGGACGATGGAAAAAATGTACAAAGTGGGTGGATTCTTGTTGATCAATGAAAAAGCGGCAAAATCTTCTCCATTGTACCCAGACCGTCCGTATAGCTCAATGGAATTCAACCTCTATAAATTTGAGCGTCTTGAGACATTGTCCGGGCGTCAAACATTCTATGTTGACCATGATATGTACATCAAAATGGGTGCTGCGACTAATACTGGTATGGAAGGGATTCGTCCTAAGTCTAAAGACTATCCGTATGTATTCATGACTCCGCATGCACGCTGGTCAATTCACTCGAATTACAAAACGTCACGTACGTTGCTACGCTTGCAACGTGGTGTTCCTGCGGCACAAGTGAATCGTGTAGTTGCTGAGGCAAAAGGGATCAAAGATGGCGATACCATCCGTATTTACAATGCACTTGGTGAATTCTATGCGATGGCAAAACTCTCTTCTTCTGCACCGGCTGATGGCTTGGTAATGGAGCATGGATGGGAACCGTACATGTATTTGAAAAACAAAGGGCACAATGAAGTTGTACCAACATCATTGAATCTTCTTGAGATGGCAGACGGATGGGGTCACCTTAAATTCGGTGGTCTGTGGGACGGTAACCAATACGCATATGACGGCGCGGTTAACTACGAAAAAGCAAAAGACGTACAGTACTAAGGGGAATAGATGTCTAAACGACAATTAGCAATGGTAATGGACCTGAACAAATGTATCGGGTGCCAAACATGTACCGTAGCATGTAAAACGCAATGGACGAACCGTAACGGTCGTGAATATATGTATTGGAATAA
>NZ_JAQUHV010000027.1 GCF_028681615.1 Sulfuricurvum sp. | reverse complement strand
AGCTAAAGCATTTGTTGTCGCTGTGCTTAAAGGTTTAAGCAAATCTGTTGTGTTGTCAACATTACCAAGACCTACATCTGCTTTAGCCAATGTCACTGTTCCGCTTTTACCTGCAACGCTGATAACGCTTTCAGTACCATTCCACACTGTAAAATTGAACGTTCCGCCGTTTGTGTAAGTAATGCGGTAAGTATCTGCACTTCCTGCTGCACCAGTTCCACTTATTTTAGTGATAGTAGATATACCATTTCCAGTAAGACCAATGTCACCTTTATCACCTTTTCCAAAAGGAATACCAACACTCCAATCTCCACTTGTGGCGGATTGCTTAAAGTAGATAAGACTCATATCCGTTGCAAAATAAGAGAAGTTTATCGGCTGTGCATCATAACCAGTACGCTGTGCAAAGGTTCCAATAGCGTTGACACTAAATGCTTCACCTCTATCACCTTTAAGTCCTTGCGGAATAACAAAGCTTAGTTTTCCATCCGTAAGGTTATAACTTACTTGTGCAAGAGAGCCAGCTGCTCCTGTTGCTGTTTGTGTTGTAATAGATTTTATCTCATTGGCTTTATTCGTGGCGATAACGGCTTGATTGGTAGCAATAGTAGCTTGCATTGTTGCATCGCTTAAAGCTTGAAGTGCTGCTGTTTTACTTGCTAGTGCTTCGGCTGCTTTGGTAGTTGCTACACTTGCATTTGTATCAGCTTGAAGTATCTCTGCAAGATTGGCGTGTATTTCTAAAAGACTTGTAAGCTCTGCTTGAAGTTGATTAAGTTCATCGATACGCTGTGATAGTTCTTTAACATTACCCATGTTATTGCCTAAAGCGATGATGTCACCGACTCTGTTGGCGATAGTTTGCAATGCGGATGTAGTTTGTCCCCAAAAATAGACAGGCTTGATGTCTTTAGCCGTTCCACTATAAACAGTAAGTTCCACTCTCTCAATGTTGGAACTATGCCCATCAGCATCACGAAAACGAATAAGCGTTGGTGTAGTATCGGTTGTTTCCTCGACAGTACATTCTGTATATTGGATACCTGCCCATAAATCATCATTGACGATGTAGTTTCTAATATCATTGTGAGAAGTAAGCTCCAGCACAGAAGACCCACTTAAAAATGGTATAGAGATAATCTCACCACTCACTAACGTAATGTCTGCTTTGCTGTAAGAAACTACCGATGTGGAATCTAGTTTATTGAGAGATAAGTCAATGTCAATCTTGCGATTACCAAGATAGTTGCCTTTTTTAAAATCTTCTGTAACCTCTTGCAAATCAAGGTCTGCTACCTCTTGCAATACTGGCAAAACACTATCGTTAAACATAGAGTTTGCTTTAACTATAGTGTCTAAGTTTAAAGATAATTTGTTTACATTTTCTACGAACGAAGCCATTTAAGCCACCTTATTTTGGTTTATATATTTAGCGTAAATCCCATGCGTGGTTTTAGCTCTGTTGTTTTCATTGGCTGTGCAAGTAAGTTTTAATTCCATATTAATTCTCCTTTATATGTATTGTCTTTATGTGGGTAATATTGAGTTACGCCAAGTGTCGATAAGAAATTATCAACATATAAAGCTGCATTATTGCTAAGCTCACCATTATTAATCTTTTCCATTTCTTGAATAAAATAAAGCATAGAAGGAGTTGTGTCTTCTTTAGCTAAACCAAGACTAACAAAATTACTCTCTTGAAGTCTCTTATATATATTTCTATCTAAAGAAATATTTTGAGTGTTACCAAATGTTTTTGAGTTTCCACTAGCTCCACTATCTACTATCCTAATCATATAAATCCTCCTTTAAGAGGTTGCTCTGCTCCAACAGGATAAGAAACATTCTTTCTTGAAGCGTGAGCATCCAATGTTTTTTGGTGATACTGTTCTTTCTCATAATCCTTTAATCCACCCCATAGAACAACCTGTATAGCGTGTTTCATAAAATGATGAATTTCTGGCTCTATATCTAGTTCTGTCTCAACCAATATATTTGGCACATAAAAATAACCTATCTTAAGCGACAATAAACTTGCAGCATATTCACTTACCACATCAACAGTTATTGATTTGTCATCATTAATTATAAGTGTAACAGCCTCTGAGTCTGGTAGCAAGAATGGGTCATAAACAGAGTTTACGACAGTAGTCAAATAATAATTGATGATTTCTTTAGAAGGAGTAATTGAAAAAGAAGTTAAGCCAACATTTGTGAATTGGCTAAAGGGAATGGTCTCAGTCATACTAAAGCATAACTCTTGTGTAGCTAAATTATTAACACCATATCTAATCTTGTCTTTTAACTTGTCAACATTAAGTGTAGCAAGCCTTGCGTCAATACCCTGTGAATATTCAACCAAATCGTCAAGCGTAACAATCATAGCTTGCTCCTAAATGTTTTGATGGAATCATACCATACTTTTTTAAAAAACAGTAGAATCTTTTAAATCCATATCTTGATAACTCATACTAATCGAGTCATAATCAGACGGCAACACTACAAAGTTAGGGTCATTAAAATTTGCCAATGTATCTGGACAGTTGTGAACTATGTATCCACCATTTACTGAAAAGTTCCTAGATGCAGGAACTTCAAAGTTATATGTCTTCACTTTTGTTTTTACGCCTACGGCTTTCACTCCTACAAAACTTACTACAAGTTTTGGCGATACCCTTATAGGTATTAAATTTTTCTCCACATATTGTGCATATAGATTCTTTGTCATATTTTCCACTTGACCGTCTATATCTTGCATCGCATTTTGGAGAGCAAAATGTATTTCCGTCTCTTCTTGAGGTATCAATCTCTTTCCCACACGATACACACACTGATTTGAATACTCTATTTTTTTTTCCGATTTCTGCTCCGAGAATAGAGTGCCACGCTCTTCCTGCTGGTGATTTGTGCCACTTTGTAGCTTCTGTTCTTGCTTTTTCAAGAATTTTAATACCAGACTCAGACAGGTTTCTTTCTCTTGATTCTTTTCCGTGTTCTGTTGAGTGTTCTGATTTTGACAACAGCTCCAAGTTTGAGATTGAGTTATTGTCTTTATTTCTGTCTTTGTGATGAACTGAGTATCCGTGTTCTTGTGTTCCATTTTCGACAAACCAAACATATTGATGTAACCATTTTCTTTTTCCATCTGGGAAATTTCTTGTTGACTGGTAGTATCCATTTTGTTTCTTTGTCCATTTGTATCCATATTGTTCAACTTGCATTCTGTTATCCTTACAATAAAATCAGAAGTTGTCAAATCACCAGCATATACATATCCTCTTTGTGTTAAAAAAGGATGATTGTCTGTGGCTTTAATACTGTCTCCATTTTCAAGATAATATTCTCTAACAAACTTCTCTCCAGTAAGTCTAACATCTTTAATAAAATTAGTCAAGCTATCTACACCTAAATTCATAACTTCTGTGCCATTTTGTATTTCATCAATTCTTATTTGAAAGCCATTTGGCAAATCAACAAGCGTGTCTCCAGACAAACAGTCATCATGTCCAGTAGTATTAGTTTCTTTGGTTTGACCTAATATCTCTTTCTTTAACAACATAATCTCATCATGTAATTCATCATGTGGAAAATGCACCATCCTAGCTTTGAACTTTGGCTGTAATCCAAGAATCCTATACTCTTTCTTGGTAGTAGAGTTATGCTCTAAGCTATTCATTAAAAAATGTCTGTTCTCTCTAAGCATCTTCTCATCAATAAAATGACTTAATACTTGCTGTAATGCTGCTTTCTCAGCTCTAACCTCTAAAGGCTTCCACGCTGATACTTGCTTAAATAAAATATCTATAACTTCAGTAGGGCTAAATCTACCACAAGCCATATCAACAACAAACCAATGACCATCTCCATTTACACCAATCGTAATAATAACACTACGGTCTGCACTGTCCTTTCTGCTTACAGCTAAATCCATACTGGTAAAAAAGTTATATTTGCCCTTATTCTTTCTCAACTCTTTTAGACTAAACTCTTTAAACCAATCAGCTTTAAATATCTGTGTCTCTTCATTACTAACTTCGAGAAACATCTCTCTAAAGAACTCTGCCTCTGCACCCAACGCCTTAGCATCGTGATACATAGAGATAATTTTCTGAGGAGTAAATCTATCTGGCCAAGCACTGATAATCTTACTAGGGTCTGTACTAAACTCTTGAGCTACTTTAAACCTAACCGTATGATATTCTGGACTTCGCATAAGCGAACTAATCAAATCATTGTCCAACATTGGTGTACCAATAACAGTAATCTTAAACCTACTAATATCAACAGCCTGCAACACAGTACCTACCCACCAACTAATCAACTTCTTAGCAGCATCCTTATTGGTTAAGATTTCATCTCCCTGTAAATCATCCCCAATAATCCATTGAGGTCTTTGTCCCTCATAGTTAGTTCCCCTGAATGATTGACCAGCACCTCTAGCTGCAATATGGAATCTGTCACCCTTATTGTTTTCAAACAATAACATACCTTCTTTTCTTTTAACCAATGTCAAGAAGTTCTGTAACTTATCTGAATTTGTATAATAAGCCATACAAGACTGAAGCTGTGTATCCGCCTGCTCAAATGTATCTGAAATTAATACAGCATTCTTTACCTGTCCAAAGTTAGGCAACCTACCAAGCATCGCTGTATACAGTGGCATCTTATGACTAGTATTAGTAGTGTTGTGCGTAACGATATAATCATTAACAAGAAATGATTTTGTATCTGAATCAACGGCAATACATCTGCTTGGCTCATTATCTATATGGATTATGTCAACAATAGCAGAATGAATACACTTGTTTGTTTTTGGAGTTTTCCACAATTCTGCTTTTCGTTTTAGCTTAAAAGGATTATCTTTTAATATTATGAAAACTCTATATGATATAGTGTCAGTCCAATTGTTTGTAGATATATTAGCTCTTCCACCAAGGCTTCTAACTATACCCGCTACATCAAACGCTAATTCTTTGCTTACTGATGTAAAACTTACTGTACTTCCTTTTTTGTCTATTGTTCCATCAGTATCCATAAGCCCTCTAAGAACTTCAATTCTTTGATTATAACTTCCAATTTTAATAGAATGTGGTATTTTCTTTTTGTAACAATTTTCTACACCAATAAATTCCTTTACCTGTTTTGATATCCCTATAATTGAAAATCTTACAGTATCATCTCTTCTTTTGTCATGTTTTACTTCTGATGTTTGATACGGTATGTTTTGTTTTATCTCAAACACATCACCAATGTGCGAATGTATTCTGCTAAAACCAGACACTCCAATATTTCCATCGCCAAGTATTAAGCCAACAGTATACGGGTCTAAAGGTATGTTTTGTTCATAAAAATCAACACAAGAACATAGTGGTATAAACCACTTTGCTTCTCTACCACTAGGTACTCTTTCTGATATTTTTCTGTTATAGTGAACACCATGTTTTATAATTTCACTTGTTGTTATGTTATGCTCTTTAAACAATCCTTTTGTTGTTAGTCGCTTAACTATGTTTATATGGTCACAAGAAACCTTAACCTCTCTACCATCATTAAGAATTATTTTAAACATAGGCTTATTAAATATTTCGCTTGTGTGTGTAACAATAGTTTTTTTACCATTCCTGTCAAAAATAATATCGCCAACACAGATGTCTTTCATTAACTTATATCCGTCTGGAGTTATAATTTTTGAATCAAGTGAAACAGCTTTGGCTGAGCCACGAAACATCTCTCCACAAAACTTTGTATGCTGAGTCAACATCTCATCTATCAACTGAAAGTGCATCTTTGGAGTCTCATTCGTATCATTACCAAACATCAAATTATTCCAGTTAAAAAACTTCAAGCTCTCTTGTTGTGGTCTATACTCTTCTAAATAATTCATTGTATTACCTCACAGTCAACTATCTCTCCAGCCTTTGTAACCATCAAAGCCTTTGAAGCCAAAGCATTTAACTGTGCCTCTAAATTCTCTAACATATCTGAACCAATATTAATATTTATCTGTGTATCAACCTTCGTATCAGGTCTCTTTGTATGCTCAATAAACTTACCTAACGCATCAACACGATTCCTCTCTGAGTCACCATTCATACCAATATCAAACAATGCACTTAAAGCCATATAGTGTTTATCTGCAAACAGAATATGATTACCACATATAATTCTATCAATTAAACTACCACACCACTTAGTCCGTGCCAACTGATTAGCCCGTACATTAGCCATATGTTTATCATCTTCATCAAAGGCAATCATATAAGCCAACTTCTTTTCCTTACCTTCACTAATCAGCATAGCAAACTTAAGACCCTTCTGAAATAACTCATCCCCAATCTTATGCCGACTCTTAATATCATCAAAGTCCTCAAGCACATTCAGTGTGATTCCAGTCATAGCAGAGTTTATTGGTTTAGTAACTTCCATAGTATTCCTTTACTTCGTAAATTAAAGCTCTTAATGTACGCCACGAGTTATAATCGCAATAACTATTCCCGTTGGTCTCACGGGCATTCAACCTCTACCGCTCAAATGTTTAGTCACATTCTTTTACATGGCGTGTATTAAAAGCTCTGATGGAAGTATAACATAAAGTCTATTTAATATGCACTCGTCTTAAATGCTACGCATTACGACTCGTGCTATAAGTGGGATTTTGTAAGAAGATAGATGAGGATTTTATATCTAAAAGCGATATATTTAACAAGTTAAACCAAAGTAAACTTTGTTTTCACAGGTGAAATATATCGGTATTTTAGTAAAAAGTCAAGCGACTCTGGTACTACGGTATTCCCTAAATAGTTTCCACACACATATATGCTAATTTTTTTAAAGATAGATGCTTATAGTGCATCTTTGAAAAAAGTTTTGAGAAATTATTCACGCTAGTATCTAGTGCATATCTTAAATAGTTTTATAAAAATATTCACGCTATTGTTATGAGTATATATCTCTCTCTCGTCTACTTAAAAGTTCCCATCCCCCCTACACTTACACAGTTAAAAGAATTCTTTCTCCAACAACATCTAGTGTGAAGAAATTAAATCTCAAGGAGTTCCAATGTTCACAGTCATTACGTTATTAATCGCTACACCAGTTCTAATCGTTCTCTATATGGTTGGTAGTAAATCTACTCAAGCTCGTATCGAGAAGATATATGACTCTAGTGCATCTAAAATATTAGATGATTTAGAAGCTAGAATGAAGTCCGAGTAATCGGGCTTTCTTACACTTAAAACACTTAAATTAAATATAGTAAAATATAGTACATATAATAGTATGTATAACTTTACATACAATAATACATACAATTCTAAGTATATTATATATACATCTCAAAACACAGTTGAGACATAAAGCTAGTGTGATGAATAGAAATAGTTCTATTTCAACCAAGACCTAATGCTTGTCAAAGGAGCAGTCAATGAAACCAGTATTTAAAGTAACCTCACCAAAAACACCTAATCGTTCATACGAGTATGTAGAGCTAGATGGTAGTCAGTTGTGTGAATTGGAAGATTCAAAAGTAGTATTAACTACAGTTAAAAGTGGCTTAACCAGCCAAACAAAAGTAGGAATGTTTAAAGATGTATTCGTCATCCAACGAGCTCAAGAGCAATTTGGCGGAGCTGTAAAGTTCACTGAAGCAATCCTTGAGAACATCATAGACTGTAAATTCTATGGAGAGGTAGCAGAATATATGGCTACAGTCATAGAAGATATGTGCCCAATGGAAATCAATTCAGAGATTAACTGTTATCAAACCAGTATCAATTATAGTGGACGTGACTATGATGTCTGGTACTCAGGTGTTAACAAAGAGGTTGTTTGGATTAGTTTCAAATCAATGAGAGGTGAGAAGTTTGAGGTTGCAAAACCAAAAGACTTGTTCGCATAATGTGTGCCGTACAAGATATGTCAGAGACTAGGGTATCACCTAGTCCCTATGACATTTGGGAACGAGACCAAATCATTGACGAAGACGATGATGATTCAGTCGATGAAATATATGAGTTGTTTCTAGCCTATAGAAATGAACCACACCTGTTTGAACACATAACAGGACTAACCCTTCAGTAATGGAGGGTTATATTTTTTAAAGGAGACTATAGATGATTTTTGAAGATGGATATTTTGGATACTATGCACCAAAGAATGAACTAGAAAAAAGATTTCAAATATGGTGGCACGATGAAGGAAAGTTTCAAGTTCCACCAACTAAAGACTACAATGCAGTAAAAGAGCTAGTAAAAACAGCTTGGCTTAATGGTGCTTATGTGCAAGAAGAGTTATTGACCAAACCAAAATAAATAAACACTAAGGATAGATAATGTATAAACTACTAATAATTATTGGATTTCTATACATACCACTTGAAATAATTATATATATGCCATTTAAATGAGCTGTATGGGGTCTAAAATCAACGAACTACAGTTGAGACGATAGATGATATGGATTAGATATAAAAATCAATTACAGAGCCACTGAGGAGTAAATATGAATAAACCAACAATAGTCATAGAAGAAAGTTTATATGACCAAGCCAAAGAGTTATTTGGTAATCAGTATGAAATAATGATTTCTGAATCAATGCCTGATGACAAACCATCAAAACCTTTTAATCCAAAAGAAGCATTTGCTAAGTTTAGAAATAGAGCTAAGTCTAAAAAGTCAAGAGGTGGAAAATGAAGAGTTACGATGAAATGCTAGAAGAGTTTCTGGCAACCAATCAAGTTACTAAATGTCCTGATGCTTATGAGTGCAGTATAGAACATGAGTTTAATATCACTGCATCCAAGAAAGAGAAGCAGCGAAAGAAACGAGAAGAAGACAAGGGTTATATTAACAAGAGAAACTCAGACTTCTTTGATTTACGATACCAATAAGGAGAAAGTAATGAAACTGTTTTATATGAGATTAAAGAGGCTTTATGTAGTATATTCAACGAGAGTAAAAACAGACATAAGGAGATACCTATGAACGATAGTCCAAAAGATATAGCAAAATACTACGAGGCAGGTGTTTTAGGGAATTTTAGTACATCACTTATGGATTTGTTTGGCAAAGCAGATATCGAGAACAAAGCAAGATTATCTTTTGCTTTTCCAGAATATGCAGAAGCGTATAGAATTTGGTTTAAAGGTGAATATAAAAATGAAAACAATTAGTCAAATAGCTAAGATGTTTGATAAAGGACTAATCAAAAGAGACGAAGTTTATGAGATAGAAGTAGGTGACTTGGTTAGAATATACAAAGCTCACCAAAGAGCTTTAAGTGACAAGGTAACACTTGAGGCTAAGATTGCTTCGTTTGAGATAGTTGAACGAAAAGAGAGGGTTATCTATGGATAAAGATGGATTATGGCTAGGACTACTAGCTTTATTAGTTTTCTTTGCTGGAACACTATTTGAGTGGTATTGGGGATGAAATCAACAATAGAGATATACAATGAAGTTAGAAAAAAAAGGGGTAGATTAGCTGAGTTCTCTAAGTATCTAGTAGAACATGAGTTGTACAAGGATATTAGGTCAGCTAATCAAGCACTTAGATTTGGTACTGGTAACCTACGCATAGCTGAATTGTATACAGACTGGAAAGATGGCAAGGTAACAACTAGAGATATGTCTAAACACAATGAAAAACTAAAGGCTGTGTTTAAGGAGATAAAAACTAGGGGGTTAAAGCAAGACCTTACAGATATTAGAGACGTGTTAGAATATGCATTAATGGAGTTGACACTAGGTATAAAAAATGGGAACAAAGAACAACTACTTAATGTCAAGGGCATATTGCAAGATGTAATATATAAGGAAATAGAATGCCAATAGAAGTAGTTATCTTAATAATAGCTATACCATGTTTGATAGTTGTGATTGAACAACTAATTACTGTGCTCATAGAGATAGAAGAGCTTTTATGAAGCAAGTCTATAAAAGAGTTGACAACTCACCACCAAAGCTTTTAGAAACACTCACAGTAGAGGCACGACAGAGAGGGAATAAAATGAAAATGGTAACTATTGCGGTTTATGACACATTACAAGACTCGTATCAGTTAAATGACTGCGTAGGGCTACAGCAACTGTACAGAATAATCAGAGAACACGGATATATTACACGCTACGTAAAAACCGACAATGGTATGCGTATGCGATTAGTAAAGGGAAAATGATGAATAACATATTAGAACTAGAAGCTAAGTATCAAGAACTTGGTAAGGAAATAGAGAAGTTGAAAGCTAAGGAGTGTGGGTATCCTAAGTTTTTTAGACACAGAACTTTTGGGTATATTGTCAAGTTTACCTCTTTAGAGTATGGAGAATTAATGACTAAGTGTTATGGTGCCTGTGAAGTTGGTCATAATTATGGTTGGACAGCACACACAGACAAAGATGTATGGGAAGAAATACCATATGATAAAATAACTGGTTTCTACCATAAGCAGTTGGTGTGGTGTTGGGATAATGATAATACACACGCTAAGGTATTGAGGTTTTATGATGCTACTAATGGACGTGCGTTTAATGATGATGGGAAGAGTCATGGTTGCTGTTATGATAATTACAAACCATATGACTGGTCATGTGCTTATATTAACAAATGGGCTATTGAAGCTGTTAAGACTTTGGAGGATAAATAATGGAATACCTATTAGTAATACTCCTGACCTACTCCAACAAGTGCGGAGTGCAATACAAAACTGAACAAGTAGCAGTCTTTAAAACTGAACAAGCTTGTATCAGACAGGCAGAACAATTAGGTGCTATGTACCTACGTACTGGCAAAACGAATGTTAAGAATTATGAATACTCATGTGGAGGGTGGATGAGATGAAAAACGGACACATATGCTTTGAATGTTCTATAAAAATGCATTACACACTTAATTTTGGAAGTAAGGTATGCAAAGCAAAATGCACATTATGTAAAAAAGTTAAAGAAGGTGCAAGTAGAAAGTTTTATAAGCCAAAGGAGCAATGAGATGACTGACACAATAAAAGAATATATTACAGATAATGCGATAACTAACGCAGAACAAGACAATGAAGCAGTTGATGAGTTTGCCAAAGCTATGAAAGAAAAACTAGCTAAAGCAAGAGCCAAAGGACGCAAAGGTTGGAATGATAAAGAGACTTGCAGTGATGAAACTTTAGCTTATCTATTCCATGACCACTTACAAAAGCACAATGAAGGAAATTTTATTGACCTTGCTAACTTCTTGATGTTCTTACATATAAGAGGAGCAAAGCCTGATGTATTAAGTTTAGTAAAAGAGGGGGTTATTAAGGTAATGACTGCGGAAAGTGATTTAGAGCGTCAAGATATGATTATCAAATGTTTGAACATTGACTTAGATAATAAAGAAAAGTTGCTTAAAGCTAAGGACGAGGAAATCGAGAGACTGAAAGCAGAAAATAAAAAGTATATGGAACATATTACATTAAAACACTTAAGTGAACCTATTGTTTTTTGTGCTAGTTGTTCTGAAAAAGTAATTATGTTAAAGGATAACAAATGA
>NZ_JAQUHV010000026.1:12945-14139 GCF_028681615.1 Sulfuricurvum sp. | reverse complement strand
TTTAAAGTAATAATGCGCTCTTTTAATTCAGTATTATTCACTCTCTATCCTTAGAATCATTCAAAAGTTGATTATAGCGTTAAAGGAATAATAACAAAATTATTGCTATACTTTTCTTACTTTAACAAAGGATACCGTGTGGACTTTTTAACAAATATCAATATTCAATTTTATATTATTGCTTATCTCGTAGGAGGAATCCCTTTTGGGCTTTTAATAGCAAAATACTTTACCGGTAGTGACATCCGCCAAAGCGGCAGCGGTAGTATTGGAGCTACCAATGTTTTGCGTGTACTCAAAGAGAGTAATCCAGCCTTAGCTAAAAAATTGGCTATCATCACACTTATCCTTGATGCACTCAAAGGTATCTTAATTCTCTTGGTTGGTAAATTTCTTGGACTTAGCATTGAAACATTATGGGCCATTGCTATTTTTGCTGTTATTGGTCACTGTTTTAGCCCTTACCTTAAATTTGAAGGTGGCAAGGGTGTCGCGACGGGAGCCGGTGTACTTTTCATCATGTTGCCTATTGAAACGCTGATTGCATTGGTTGCATGGTTTATCGCAGGAAAAGTCCTCAAAATATCATCACTATCATCGTTAATTGCTTTAATTGCACTGCTTGTCTCATCATTTATCATTCACCCAGACATGGAAGGCATTAAAACACATGCACCTCTTTTTATTATTGCTTTTATCATAGTCTATAAACATGTCCCCAATATTATGCGCTTATTTCAAGGTAAAGAATCAAAAGTCATCTAGGTGCGTATTTGTATTAAAAAACTTACTTTCGAAACAATTATTGGCATCCTAGAAGAGGAACGAACAGTTCCACAAAAAGTTTGTGTTTCTCTTACCTTAGATTATAATTATGATGGTGAGTATTTTATTAATTATGCCGATGTATGTACATTGATCGAAAAAGATATGTGCACATCTCAGTATAAATTACTGGAAGATGCACTAGAGTTATTAAGCCAAAAACTTAAATTTACGTATCCACACATCCAAAAAATGAAACTAAAAATATTTAAACCAGACATCGTGCCAAATGCGATAGTTGGGCTAATCTTAGAGAAAACTTTCTAAAAAATTAAATTTTTATTAAAAAAACTTTAAATCTAGCTAAAATTATGGTATAATCCCGTTTAAATTTTAGCACTTAAGGAACCTATAATGCGAATTTTAATC
>NZ_JAQUHV010000026.1:0-12935 GCF_028681615.1 Sulfuricurvum sp. | reverse complement strand
AGGCTTACAAGAGTTTGGCTACCAAACAGATAGTTCAGAAAATTATAAAGATGCAGAATATTATATTGGCATCCGAAATTATGACCTTGTATTGACCGACTGGATGCTCCCTGATGGTGATGGCGTGGATTTAATCAACCTCATTAAACAAAAATCTCCACGCACTGCTGCTGTGATTATCTCAGCAAAAGATGACAAAGAGAGTGAAATCAAAGCACTTAAAGCTGGAGCTGATGACTATATTAAAAAACCATTTGATTTTGATATTTTAGTCGCACGTATCGAAGCAAGACTTCGTTTTGGTGGAACTAATGTTATAAAAATTGATGATTTAACCATTGACCCAGATGAAGAGAAAATTACATATAAAGGTCAAGAAATTGAACTTAAAGGTAAACCGTTTGAAGTTTTAACACACCTTGCACGTCATAGCGACCAAATTGTTTCTAAAGAACAACTTTTAGATGCTATTTGGGAAGAGCCTGAGCTTGTTACTCCAAATGTTATTGAAGTTGCCATCAACCAAATTCGTCAAAAAATGGACAAACCATTAGAAATCTCAACGATTGAGACAGTAAGACGAAGAGGTTATAGATTTTGTTTTCCAAAAAAAGTATAAGAGATAATTTTATACTCCAATTAGTGTCTGCTTCGGCGACACTAATTGTTATTTTCTCTGTTATTCTCTACAATTATATTAAAATCTCTATTTTTGAAGATATCACTCAAGAACTTACCAAGCAAGCCTCTATTATAGCCACCTCACGTATGAATTCCATTGAACGCATGGGTATTAATATCTTTGATCCTTCACTCAGTTCAATCAATAACCCAGCCGATACCCATGTAACCGTTGCTATTCGTGTTAATCAAGGCAGTATCATCTCCTTTGAGCACAGTGAAAAAGATGGAGAGAAGTTTCTCACTATTTTTTATCCACTTGAAAAACGCCAACACCATTTTATTTCTATTACAAAAAATATATCCAATACGGATATTTTGCTAGATAAAATTTTTACCAATATCCTTATTATTAATCTTACAGCCATTTTTCTCATTCTTTTTTATGCTCTTTTTCTCTCTCGTATGCTCATTTTACCTATTCGTTCATTAACCACAAAATTAGCAACTATGAATGAAAATTTTTTACAAATAATCGATACCAAAACCCTTCCAAGTGAATTTCAACCTCTTGGTAACAGCATCAATAAACTCGTGGATCGTATCCAAATCTTTGTTAACTCACAGAAAGAACTTTTTATTGGAGCTGCCCATGAACTCAAAACTCCTTTAGCTGTTATGAAAACAAAAAATGAAGTGACCCTTTTGAAGCCAAGAGAATCTGACAAATATATTGAAACCCTCAAAACGAACAATCAAACAATCAACGATATGAATAAGATGATTAGTAATATCCTCGAAATTGGACGCCAAGAAAGTGCTCAGTTTGAAAAACCTGTTGAAATTAATTTAATTGCTTTTTTAAATGAGCAGATTAATAATTACGCGATTTTAGCAAATATGGAAGAAAAGCATATCATCCCTGATATCTTGCCAAAGTCTTACAAAATCACTATACAACCGACACTTTTAGTTCATATTCTTCAAAATTTTGTTCAAAATGCTATTAAATTTACCCCTAAAGAAGGGAATATCACCATTCAATCTTATACCAACAAAGAAGGCTTTCATATTATTGTTACTGACGAAGGTATTGGTATTGACGAAAGTAAAGATCTTTTTGCTCCTTTTAAACGCTATGGTAATCAAACGGGTGCAGGGCTAGGACTGTTTTTAGCAAAAAGCGCTGCTGATGCCATTGGTGCTAAAATTGCTTTAAAAAACCGTTCAGATAGACAAGGAACCATTGCTTCACTAACTATTCCTTCCAAAAAAACTTCCATTTAAATTTTCTTAAAGTATATTTAGTGTATAAACTTCTCCAAAATTAGACTTTAATGAAGGAAAAAATGTATGTCTTTGATGATTACTGAAGAGTGTATTGCGTGTGACGCATGTAGAGATGAATGCCCCAATGGTGCCATTGAAGAGTCCGATCCAATTTATATTATCGATCCAGATATCTGCACGGAGTGTGTTGGACATTATGATGAGCCCTCATGCATTGCTGTATGCCCCGTAGAGTGCATTATCCCTGACCCAGACAACATAGAGAGTGTTGAAGAGTTAAAGCTTAAATACGAACAACTAAACAGCGAAGAATAATGGCTAAACGTACTGCCATTATCGACATAGGTTCAAACTCTGCGAGAATGGCAATCTTTGAAAAAAGTAGTCGTTTCGCTTTTCATTTAATTAACGAAACCAAAAGCCGTGTTCGCATTGGCGAAGGTGCGTATAATTATGGAGGAATTCTTCAAGAACCCGCTTTAAAAAGAGCTTTTAGCGCACTTGAAGAATTCAGTTATATTATCCATAGTCTTAAATGTCAAAAGACAATATGCATTGCCACCTCCGCACTTCGTGATGCACCAAATGCTTCAGCATTTATTGCAAAAGTCAAAGATGAACTTAACATTCATATTAAGATTATACAAGGAAGGCAAGAGGCTTACTATGGTGCCGTTGGCTCTCTTAATTACCTTATGCCCATCGATGATGCCGTAACCATTGATATAGGAGGTGGATCAACAGAGCTTGCTCGTATTGAACATGGTAAAATTGTTGATACTATTTCTCTTAACATTGGTACTGTAAGACTTAAAGAGCTCTACTTTGATAAGCGAAAATCACTTGAAGACATACGTCTATTTTTGGATAAAGAGATTCAAAATATTCCAGAAAATTTTGCTTCATCCACAATTATTGGTATTGGAGGAACATTAAGATCTCTTTCCAAAATGATTATGGAAAAGATTAATTATCCTATTAAAACTGTTCATGGCTTTGAGTATAGTATCGAAGAGTATCATGCGCTTGTGAATACCATTGTTACTTCTGATGTGCTTGATTTAAAAAATCTAGGTGTTCGTAAAGATCGTTATGATACGATGCGTGAAGGCTGTTTTATTTTCCAAGAGCTGTATCAGAGATTTGATGCAAAACGTCTTATCACAAGTGGTGCAGGTGTGCGAGAAGGTGCTTATCTATGTGATTTATTGCGTTCATGCCATCATCGCTTTAGTCCAAACTTTAAATTAAGTCTTCGAAGTCTCAAAGATCGTTTTTCAATTTATGAAAAAGATGACCTTTATGTTAAACGCATTGCAACACAGCTTTTTGATGTTTTAAAACCCTTACATAACATTGATTCATCGTATAAATTTGAACTCTCAATTGCTTCTGAATTGAGCAATATTGGTTTAAAACTAGGCTTTTATCAAAGCAATCTTCATGGTTTTTATTTTGTTATCAACAATCTTAACTATGGATTTTCACATAAACAAAAAATTCTTATTGCAATGCTTATTAAATACCATACTAAAAAAATAATAAGTCCTGAAGAAATGGATGCTTATAAAACACTCCTACCTGATATGACAATTATTAATTGGTTAGGTTTTTTATTAGCCCTCGCTAAAGCTATTAATAGAGACTTAGGAAAAGGAAACATTGCTTTAAGTTATGAAAATCATACGCTTTGTATTACAGCAGATACAAATCTTTTTTTAGCCAAAGAGATGATTAAACAACTTCTTAAACCTGCATCATTCGCAATTATTATTAAATAGAGTCTTAGGAGAGTTTGTAAAGAGGCTCATTGCCTCTTTACATGTAGAGATAGATTAAAATTTCTGTCCAATCGTAAATTCAAATGCTGCTGTACGATCGCCTGATTCTTCCATTAATGCTTTAGAGAAAACTAAGCCAATAGGTCCCAATGGAGAAATCCATTCAAGTGCCACACCTGTACCCGCTCGTTTAATATCAAGATTATCTTGTCCAATCATACCATAGTCTAAGAAAATAGCCCCACGCATCTTCATACGCTCAATCAATGGGAAACTTGCTTCTACAGAATTGGCAAACATAATATTACCACCAATTAAATCACCATAACCATTTTTAGGAGAAAGTGAATTGGATTCATAACCACGAATGGAGCGAATACCTCCCATATAGTATTTTTCACCATACGAGTATTTCTCATCTGCAGCATTCATAGCTAAATACTTAAATTGTGCTTTGTACCGTAAAATTAAATCATAATCAATCAAATCTTGCATACCATAGTATGTAGCAAATTTAGAAATACTACTGATAAATTTTTCATCCCCACCCAGTCCTGCGACTTCTAAACTCGTACTTGCTGCAATACCTGTTCTAGGGAGATAAAAATCATCCGTATTATTAAAAGAAAGAGAAGGGATAATAGCACTTTTTAATACTTGATCCGTTGTATAGAGGTTTTTATCAATCGTTGGTGAGACATTAGAGAGTTTTGATTGTTGTAAAACATACCCTAAAGAGGCACCCCAATTTCTTCCTAATTTTCTGCCAGCTACAATACTCATTCCCATTTTATCTTGGTCGTAATAGAGATAATTATTTTGTGATGCAAACAAGCTGCCACTTAAACTATAAATAGAATCAAAGACTCTTGGATTTGATAAGGAGATGGCGCCATTGAGTTCGCTATCTGATCGTTCAACTTCAATACTTGCTTTCATACCCGAACCAAAAATATTACCATCTGAAAGGCTAGCACTGAGTAGCAATCCATCAGATGACCCATACCCAATACCACCACCGATAGAACCTGTAGCCGCTTCTTTAACGGTAATGACTAAATCCATACTATTTTTACTGATTTTTTCTTCTTTAATATCAACATCTTCAAAATAACCTGTTCGTTTCAATGAACTTTTTGAATCTGTTACATCCGTACGTCTGTATTGGTCTCCATTGGCTAAGTAAATTTCCCGGCGAATAACCCTATCAATAGTACGGCTATTTCCAGCGATTCTGACATTGTTAATATAGACTTTTTCGCCAGGAAGCACTCGATAGGTAATATTGGCTAAATGTTTTTCTTTATCATTTTTAATATCAGGGATCACTTTAACAAAAGCATATCCTAGGTCTGCTATTTTGGTTTCAATCAACGTCATATCTTTGCGCAGTTTTGAGACATTGAATACTTTACCATTTTGTAGAAACATCTCTTCAATAGTAGCTGCCGTGTCAATCATGTCAGAAGGGACGTCAATTGCGACTGAACCAACAGTATATTGTTCACCTTCATCAATCGAATAAACGAGATGTGCTGTATAACTGTCTAAATATGTCTTTAAGAAAGGGGCACTAACTTTTGCATCCAAGTAACCTTTTTGTAAATAGGTGTCTTTAATACGTGCAGAATCATGCTCCAAATCATTCATACGAAGTTTTCCATCATTAAAGCCCCACATCCAAGGAAGCCATTCTTCTGATTTATTGGCAATATTCGGTTCAATATCTTTATAACGTAACTCTTTAGCTCCACATAAATCTACTGTTTTAATAATAATATTCTCACCCCGATTAATGACAAAATCTAAGGACAAGGATAGTTTTTCATTTAAAGGTGTTTTTTGAACTTCAACAACCGTATCAAAATAACCTTTATCTTCAAAGAATTTAACAATTTTTAATTTTGAGAATTCAGCCTTTTGCTCATCATAAACTTCACCTTTTTTAATCCCAGCAAGTTTAGAAATCTCTTCTTTGTCATTCTCGCCAATACCTACAAAATCAATTTTGGCAACAACAGGCTTTTCTTTGACATGAATAACCAACTCACTCTCAGCTACTTCTTCGATCCAAACATCTTCAAAGTAGTTTTGCTTATAAAGTGTTTTGACGGCTTTATCTAGTTTTTCCATATCCACCACGTCACCTGCGTGAATATCAATCATCTCTGAAGCACTTTCTGGAGAGAGATGAATCATCCCTTCATAGCTAAGGCTTTTAAGTGTGGCTGAATACAAAGAGGTAGCAACGATCAACGACATAACGGCTGTTTTTTTCATTCTTATGTGCCCTAAATGGAGTATTTTTAGATATTTTAAAATATAATACCATCTCTAGAATTAAGTGCCTATTAAATCATCTTGGCAGTGCGAAAAGGAGTTGGAATGACCGTTGGAATTGTGGGACTGGGATTAATGGGTGGATCGTTAGGTTTAGCCCTTCAACAAACTAAATTAGTAACAAAGATTATAGGATTTGACCGTAATCTGAGTCACTGTGAAGAGGCATTAAAACTTGGATTAGTCCATGAAATTGTCTCCTTTGATGAGATTAAAACATGTGATATGATTTTTTTAGCCATCCCCGTAGTCGGCATTATTCACGTTCTTCAAGAGCTTAAAGATGTTTCAGAGAAAACAACAATTATTGACTTAGGAAGTACCAAAGAAGAAATCATCAAAGCAACACCAGCACAGATTCGCAAAAACTTCATTGCCGCACATCCTATGACAGGTACTGAAAAATTTGGTCCAAGTGCTGCTATTCCTAACCTCTACCACGATAAAATTGTTGTTCTGTGCGATACCGATAACAGTGGAGATTTACATAAAAATAGGGCAATTCAAATTTTTTCTCATATTGGTATGAAGATTGTTTTTATGGACCCTGCAGCCCATGATGACCATGCCTCTTTTATTTCACATTTGCCACATGCCATTAGTTATGCACTTGCAAACACTGTGATGGGACAAGAAGATCCTAAAAGTATTTTATCCTTAGCAGCAGGCGGTTTTCGCGATATGAGCAGAGTTGCAAAAAGTTCTCCTCAAATGTGGTCCGATATTTTTAAACAGAACAGAGAAAATCTGTTACACTCTATTGAAATATTTGAGAGAGAACTCACCAAATCTAAAAAAATGATTGAAGATGAAGATTGGCAAGGGCTTGAAGATTGGATGAGTAAAGCCACTACCTTACACAAGATTCTTTAAGAACTTTTTGATTACTCGCTTGGAGAGTTTGTGTTTGGCATTACCATAAATATTCTCTTCAAGTAGTGTAATAAGATGCGTTGCTTCTTTATTTTTGCCTTTGTATTTAAGCAATTTTTGTAATAATTCTCGCTCTCCCACAAACCGCATTTTCCCCTTTTTTTCGTAATGAAAAACCCACCGTACTAATCCAAAAAGCAGCATACCTAAACAAAGACCAATCCCTATATTGACCCACTCAAACCTAAACGAGGGTTGTTCCACCAAAGCCGTAACAGGTTCAGATACACCACGGCTTGATTTCTCCGCTCTTTCTGGGTGTAAAATTTTAATGTCAACTGGCTTTGATGTAAAATACTCTATTTTTTTCGTATCTGGATTGTAAAAATGAAGTTTTATCGGCTCAATGCGAAAACTTTTTTGAGCACTAAGCGAAAACTTTTGGATAAACTCTCCTTTAAGAATATCACTTTGCAAAAAGGTCTTAATCTTTGGCTCATCCGAAAAGATTGTTGCCCCTTGAGCCTGAAGCACAAAAGGCGCTATATCTTCAAAATTACCATCGCCTACAATCTTTACTGTCACATTTACGGCATTATTAATCTCAACTTCAGTGGCGTCAACCTGTACTTCAACGTTAAAATGTCCTAAAAGAGTTGCCCCAATCAAAGGGCTTACATGTAAGGTTAATTCGTTTGAAAAAATACTTTTCCATTGAATCTGGCTTAAAAATATCTCACGGGAATTTACTTGCTTGGCAATATCAATCTTTGCTTTGGGAATAAGTATCTCACCGCTTCTTTGTGGAAAAATATAGTAACTAATCGTATGAATAATATAGTTATCTTCAACATAAGGGGTATCTTTTTCACCTTCTTTAACCCAAAATCCTTCAAGGACAGGTTTGGAAAATTTCATATCTACAAGATTTTCTGTTCTATCACGTTTAAATACAAAGGTAAGTTTAACTCCCTCTTGTTGCAGTGGAGAGTCATTAGATACATTCATTTCTAATGAAAAAACGTGATGTCCGACTGGTTTAGCACTGCTTGCTTGCATGTTTAATTCAAGCATTTCAGTTTGTTCTTTTTTACCATCAATCGTTATTTCAAAAGAAGGAATATGGACATCTTTGTCAGGATAAAACGTATAGTAATTATCCAATTGTCTACTCAATGCGCCATTCATAAGTTGCATGCTTTGCCTGCTTTGATGCGATACAACAGCAAAGCCACCAATGGCTTCAATTTTAGGGAAATGCATTTTGTTTCCCTTGGCACTTATAACCAAGGTTGCGCTTTCACCTACTTCAACGGGATTTTGGAGTAAATACGCTTTAGCACCAAAAAGCTCTATACTCATCAAAAAAAGAAAAAGTATCCTACCAACGAATGGCATTATCGGCTTCATGCTTTTCTCCTTTGTATAGCGTCATTGGCTTTGTCTTGGGTGCAGTGGTATTGAGCATCCTCTCCCATTTGTGCGCTTCTTGTTCACTCATTTTTTTCTCTTCCGCTTTTTTGGGCTTGTTAGATTGAGATTTTTTTTCTTCTTTTTGAGGAGGTTTGGGCTCACTTTTAGTGTCTTCTTCTGGTTTTGTCTCTTCTTTTTTATTCTCTTGCTGATTTTGTTTTTGTTCTTTAAGAAACTCTAAATTATAGCGCGTATCTTCATCCTCACGAATACTCAGCGCTTTTTCATATGCATTGATGGCTTCATCGCTACGATGCATTTGCGCCAAGGTATTGCCTATATTATGCCACCGACTGTAATTAAGGGCAACATCTTCAGTTTGTATCCCTTGATACAATTCGAGTGCTTTTTCATACTCTTTTTGCTGATATAAGGCATTGGCAAGATTATACGCTGTTTGAGCACTCTTTTTTTCTTTATCTAAAACGTTAAAATATTTCGTTGCTTCAGCAAAATCTTGCGCCTTATACGCTTTATGGGCCTTATCGATTTGCCAAAAATCAAGTATGCCACTATGCAACGGTTGCCATGGTAACAATACAAAGACCATCCATGAAAACTTCTTGACATGCAAAGGATGAAGCGCCAAAAAAAGCGTTAGTAATGCTAGTATTAAAGGATAATAAAACAGTTCTTGCACATTGTTATTTTTCTTTTTAGCCACATCACTTTTATGTACCTTTAAACGTATCTGTTCACATAACCACACAATATCAGCATTATCACCATTGGTGGAAACATAGGCACCACCTGTTTCAAGTGAGAGTTTTTGCAAACCATCATAACGCTTACTGATAACAATATTGCCCTTGGAATCTTTCAGTAACTCTCCAGAGTCTTGCTTGATAGTTGAGCCTTTAGCTGAGCCGACCAAATAAAGATGTACTCTTATACGAAACTCTCTGGCTTTTACAATCGCACTCTCCAAGTCTTCGCCATCGCCCCCATCGCTTACGATTATAAGGTCTTTTTGCTCTTGTTTAAAGGGTCTAAATAATTTTTCACTGGACATAATCGCTGCTACAATAGAGCTTCCTTGGCTACTCATAGAGTGTTGATCTAAATGCTTGAGTAAAAATTGTAACGAGTTTGTATCCTCGCTAAATGGTGCTACTAAAAAAGCATCATTGGAAAAAGCACTCAGTGCAATTTTAAAATCACTTAACTGATTCATCATCGTTTCAATCGATTGTTTGGCAAAGGACAGACGATTGGGAAAAGTATCCGTCGCAAGCATCGACTGCGAAATATCAAGGCTGATGGCAACTATTCCTACTTTGACGACCTCATTTTCATGTGCATTATCTTTCAAAAGTTGAGGACGGGCTAGAGCAATAATCATACATGCAAGGGTGACAAAAAAGAGGCTTTGACTGTAAGAGCGGCGTGAAGTGCCTTTGTGACTACTCAAACGCTCTTTCACTGTTGGCTCAAAAAAGATTTTTTGATGACGAACTAAACGTGCCACCACTATTAAAAGGGGGATAATGAGTAAGAAGCTTAAAATAAAAGGTGATGCAAAACTCATAAACCACCCTCTTTTATGCGTCGGTACACATACCAAAATAATGCCACTAGAGCCACTAACAATGGATACATATAAAGATAATTGATAGATATAGGGGCCTCACTCTTTTGCAAACTCTTTTCCATTGTATCAATTTTTTGATACACCTCTACTAACATCTGTTCGCTATTCGCCCTAAAAAACACACCACCACTTTTTTGAGCAATAAGGTTCAATAGTGTTTCATCGTATTCACCACTTCGCCCAATGCCTATAGCATAAACTTTAATTTTTTCACTTTCAACAGTACGAAGAACCGCTTCTAAAGTAATTTTCCCTGCAGTATTAAAACCATCGGTTAGTAAAATTACCACCTTCTCTTTGGCACTATTTTTTTGCAGTAAACGCGTTGCTAAAAAGAGTGCATCATACATAGCAGTGCGTTTACCTGCAATACCCTCATTAAGATTTTGCACGATATTCGAAGCACTTTGATGATCAAATGTCAAAGGCGTTGCTACATACGCAAAATCTCCAAAAACGATGACCCCTACATTGTCATTTTCTCTTTGTTCAATAAATGATGCCGCAATCTCTTTAGACATATCAAACTTACTTTTAGAGTTCCGTGTATCAAGCCCCGCTCGGCTCATGGAATCACTCACATCCATAAGCAACATAACCGCATGCGATAATTTTACAGTGTCACTTTGATACCGTATTGTAGGAGAAGAAAGTGCTAAAAGCATCATCACAATACTAAGCCATTTTAAAACAAAAGAAAATTTACTACGCTTTACATGTAAAGGCATTGATAAAAGATGAGGAATATACAAAGTATGAGGTTGAACCTTGCACCATAAAAAACATGCACAAAAAAGCACTAAAATTGCCCAAACTAAAGGGTACTCAAAATGTACATTAAACATGCGATTTCCCTAAAAATTCGCTCAGCAAGGCTTTGTCACTCTCCTTAAAAGCCGGAATTTCTGGTTTGTATTTATACACTTCAAGTGCTTGTATCAATTGTTCAAAAATCGCTTTATTCTCTTGTGTAACAAAAAAACGCGCGCATTGGGTGATACCATAAGCCGCGATTTTTGCATCATCAAAATCTATATGATTGAGGTAGTGCCATGCACTGTTTCGCGCTTGTATCATCTTTGGTTTTCGTAAGTATTTTACAATATAGAGGAAAGCTATAAGGATCAAAAAAGCGATAAGACTTATCACCAAAATAAAAAAATAAAGAGAATAATCTTCAATTGGTACAAGATTTTTTATACCTCTTAGCGTTTCCATCACAGCATCCCAAGTGTTGTAAAAAGTTTAATAAAAGGGTCTTCATTAGTATAAATCGAAATCGTTTTAATACCCTCTTTTTTTAAACAACTCTGCAAGGCGATATCCTGTTCTTTTTGCTTGGCGCTATAACGCTTAACAAAGGCCTCATCGAGGGTGACTTTATCTTCTTTAAGCGTGATGGGATCCTTTACATGTAAGGCTCCCATCGACCAGGGTTTTTCTTCAAAATGATCACGCACTTTAATGGCGATGACCTCATGTTTTCGGGCAATGGCTCCTAATTTTGGAAGTTCAAAAAAATCACCAATGATAAAAAGAAGGGAAGGTTTTTTGATGTGATACAGAGCATACTCTTGGATATAGTCCCAATTGATTTTCTCTCCCAAAAGTGGTGTTTGCAATGTTTTCAAAATAGACTCACGCACCATAGCCTCTTTTTTAGACGCTGGGCTTTGCCATAATAGTTTATCAGATAGTAAAGAGAGCGCAAAAAAATCGCTGTTTTTAATAGCACTTAAGCCTAAGAGCGCAATGACTTCGCTCATCACCTCTTGTTTGGAATGTTCAATGCCAAAATGCATACTGCCATTCATCAAGCCAATCACATGAAGATGAATCTCTTTTTCTTCAAAAAAAGAACGTACTTGGATTTCACCATTTTTAGCGCTTTGTTTCCAATCAATTCGCTTAACATTTTCACCGTACATGTAAGGCCTGATTTGCGCAAAATCATACCCATCACCCTCTTTTTTAGAGGCATTAGCACCTACCATTTCTCCAAAGATATGTTTACGTGCCCGTTGTACGATAAGATTGTAACAAAGAGGTGTCATACGTTTTAGGGAAGTGGCAGTGCTTCGATAATCTTATCAATCACGTCATCAATTTGTACGCCTTGCGCTTCGGCTTCATAACTTAAGATAAATCGGTGACGAATCACCTCTTTACACACTGTCGCCACATCCACAGGAGTTACATATTCACGCCCACAAAGCAGGGCATAAGCCCTACTTGCTTTATGCAAATCTATCGTCGCGCGAGGACTTGCACCAAAGCGTATTAACTCTGAAAGATGCGCTAAACCATACGCTTTAGGATCACGCGTTGCAAAAACAATGTCAGCCATATAGACTTCAATTTGTTCATCCACATGAATCGCTTTCACGCGCTCTTGAAGCGCTAAGAGCATTGGTGCATCCATGACTTTGGCAACGCTCTCGCATTCACCTTTAGAGATACGCCTTGCAATGAGCATCTCCTCTTCTTTAGTGTTATATCCAACGACTAATTTCATCATAAAGCGATCGAGTTGTGCTTCGGGCAACGCATAGGTACCAACCGATTCGATAGGATTTTGTGTCGCTAAGACAAAGAAAGGACGCTCTAATGTAAAACTCTCCTCTGCAATCGTCACTTGGTACTCTTGCATCGCTTCTAAAAGGGCTGATTGCACTTTAGCTGGTGCTCGGTTAATTTCATCGGCTAAAAGTAAGTTGGTAAATATCGGCCCTTTTTTAGTGATAAATTCACCACTTTTTGGACTGTAAATTTGCGTTCCGATGATATCGCTTGGGAGTAAATCTGGGGTAAACTGAACACGGCCAAACTGTAGGCCCAAGGCTTTTGCTAGCGTGTTTATTGTAGTTGTTTTAGCAAGTCCTGGAACGCCTTCAATAAGTACATGTCCTTCGCATAAGAGTGCCACAAGCAAAGAATCTATCAAGGCAGAATGACCAACAATCACT
>NZ_JAQUHV010000025.1 GCF_028681615.1 Sulfuricurvum sp. | reverse complement strand
ATGCTGCATCTTTTCATGTGCTGTTGAAACATCATTACCGATGTCACTGAGAAGAACGATAAATTCATCACCGCCAAAACGTGCCGCAGTATCACCTTCGCGCACAACACTTAAAAGTCTTTGCGCGACTTCTATCAAAAGGCTATCCCCTGCATTATGCCCAAAGACATCGTTTAAAGGTTTAAAATTATCCAAGTCTAAAAACATCAAAGCACCAAAATTTTCAGTACGTTTTACTTTTGCTAATTCTACATTGAGTCTATCTTCAAGCATTCGCCTATTGGGAAGTTTGGTGAGTGCATCGTAAAATGCTAATTCTTGAACTTTTTCTAAAAGCTCTTGCAGTTTTTGTTCACTTTCTATCAGTCCCTTTGTACGTTCTTGAACTTTTTCTTCCAATTGTGCATTATTGATATTGACATACGCGACCATACGTTTGAATTGCTCGGAGAGTTCTCGTATCTCTCCTGAACCTACTAGCGTTGGATTGAGGTTATATTCACCTTGTTCTACTTGGCGCATCATCAACTTTAATTGATTTAAAGGATGAAAAAACAATATATTACTTACAATACCTACAATGACTAAAATAGTTAAAAATACAGCACATAAAATAGGAAATAATGCCGTAGAGTTGATCAATGTAAGTTCTGTTGCATTGATAAGCGTTAAGCTAAACCAACCAATTTCAGGTAAATATGCCATACCCAGAAGTTGCTCTTTCCCTTCAAAGTTTACCCATAATGTTTTAATAATTTCAGGGGAAGCATACATCTCTTGCATCGCTTGTTTGATGGCTTCTTGGTCTTTTATTTTGGGTAAGAAAAGATCGATAGTTTTATGTTGACCATCACTTTTTGTCATGCTATCATAATCAATCAGTTTTGTATCGCGGGCCAACTGAATCGCCAAATCTTTATTGATAAAAAAGTTTCGTACACCTTCTTGCTCAACACCCACAGACTCTTTGAGAAAACTTTCAAAATCAAAACCTGTTCCTAAAACACCCAAACGAGCATCACCGTCTTTAATGACAAAGTCTATCCAAACCTTTGTAATACCAAGTTCAGTGTCTTTATTGACATTAACCTGAAAATCATCTTCTTTAGAAAGTGTGTAAAAGAACCAACTATCATCAGGTTTTGAAGCAGAAAGAGTGTAGCGTAGCGTATCGTTTTGAAAATGGTTAAGTTTATCATTGTAATAATAATGCCCGGAATGAACAAAAGCAGCAAAATAGCTACGGTCTAAAAACTGATGACGATAGGATTCAAGAACATCGGTCCCTTTTTCTCTTACATGTAAATCATCATCATTATACGCCATCGCTATAATATCAGGATTTTTAACTATTTTTTTTACAAGATCTACTTCACGCAAGATAGGAAGTAAGGTACGGTTTTTATCAAAAACAACCTGTTTTTTAATAAACTTTTGCGCCCATTCCTCATTGATAGATTGGATAAATGCAGTAGAATAAAACCATAAAATGGAAACGACTATCACAAACAGTGCCGTCATGAAAATAAAAAGTTTTGACCTTAATTTCATTGCTTATTCCATTTTTGTTTTATTATAACAAAAACTAACGATAAACCATCAATAATACTGCCCCAAATATAATCCTATAAATACCAAAAGAGACAAAGGTAAACTGCTCTAAAAACTTCAAAAAGAGTTTAATAGTGAGATAAGCCACACCAAAAGAGACCACAAAGCCCACCAAAAGTACTGTCAAATTACTTCCTGCAAACTCGTTGTGATGTTTTACGATATCATACCCCGTGGTTGCACACATCACCGGAAATGCCAATAAAAATGAAAACTCTGCACTCGCTTTTCGGGTCAAACCCACCATCATCGCTCCAATAATAGTAGCTCCAGCGCGACTGGTGCCAGGAATCAGTGCAAACACTTGTGCGATACCAATCCATAATGCTTGTTTATACGTCACTTTTTCCACATCATCGATAAAATGCTCTTTTGGCTTATAGTAATACTCCGCAATCAAAAAAACAATACCACCAACAATAAACATCACCGCGACAACAGGAACGCTAAAGAGTTCTTTAATATGCTTAGCAAAAAGAAAGCCCACTGCCCCAATAGGAAAAAATGCCACTGCTAACTTCATCCATAAATCAATCTTTTGGGGTGAAAATTTTTCTCTATAGTTTAAAACTACCGCTAAAATCGCTGCAAATTGAATGATAATTTCATATGCTTTTGTCACACTATCTTGCTCAATGCCTAAAAAATCACTCAATACTATCATGTGCCCTGTTGATGAAACAGGTAAAAACTCAGTAAAACCTTCAACAACACCCATAATCACTGATTGTACAATATCCAATGCTTTTTCCTGTGTTAAAATAAAAAATGAATTGTAACAAAAATTATCTTACATGTAAGGTTTTTATCACTTAAAAAGAGCGTTTTACTCCTAATTAGGTAAACTATAATTTACTAAATTTTAAAGAAAACTCCGCTACCATACTTCAAATGCTGTTGGTCTAAGGCTTAGACATACATGAAGTAGCACTTCTTTTCTTCTACTTACCCTTTACATGTAAACCTCACAGCACAACTTTTTACATCAAGGAAAAACCATGGGCGTAGAAGCACATAAAGATTTACTCAGTAGTATCGGTGTCGACGTTGAACGACACGCAAAAATGATGGGCATGGGATTGGATGCGTATAAAGCTCAGTTTATGTCTCAACCTAATCGTCCTAAAGCAATGGACTATTTTGATTGGTTTATGAGCGAAATTCAAGGTGAGCGAATCGCTGAAATTAACAAACTTCGTGCAGAAAAAAAACCTGCCGTTGGAACCTTTTGTATCTTTGTTCCTGAAGAAATTGTCATAGGTGCAGGAGGTGCGTGTTACGGTCTTTGCGGTGGCTCCAACGCTACCATAGCAGACGCGGAAACAGAACTTCCTCGTAACATCTGTCCACTCATCAAATCCGCGCACGGCTTTAAACTCCAAAAGACCTGTGCTTACACCCAATCCAGTGATTTTATCTACGGAGAAACCACCTGTGAAGCGAAGAAAAAAGCATGGGAAATTCTCAATAAACACCACCCCGTACATGTCATGAATATCCCTCACATGAAACGTGAGAAAGACCTCAAAATGTGGCAAGAAGAGATTAAAGAGTTTAAAGAACACATTGAAGAGGTAACGGAACAAAAACTAAGCTTGGAAGAGATGATAGCGGGAACAAAAAAAGTTAATGCCAAACGTGCCGCACTCCAACGCTTAGATGCACTTCGAAGTTTAAATCCTGAAGTGATGCCTATTAGCGGCAAAGACTGTCTGTGGATTACGCAAGTGGGTTTCATCGATGATATTGAGCGTTACACACAAAAAGTCAATGAATTGTGCGATGAACTAGAAATCCGTATGCAAGAGAAAGTAAGTGTTTTCCCCTCCAATACGCCTCGTTTGATGGTACTAGGAACACCTTTTGCGCCACCAAATTGGAAACTCCACACCGCGGTTGAAAATACCGGAGGCTGTGTTATCAATGAAGAATCATGCATCGGTCATCGTTACTTTAAAGACAATGTGGATTTAGAAGGTATTAGCAGTGAAGATGAATTCTACGGACGCTTGATGGAGCGTTACTCTAAAATTGACTGTGCTTGTTTTACCCCCAACACAGGAAGAATCGATAAAATCGTTCAGATGTACAAAGATAGAAAAGCCGATGGTGTTATCTATTATACGCTCTCCTTCTGCCACACCTACAATGTCGAATCCCATCTTGTCACCGAAGCTATGGCCAAAGAGGGAATTCCGTGTTTAGTCATCGAATCGGACTATTCACCTGAAGATGCGGGGCAGATTAAAACCCGTGTGGAAGCCTTTTTGGAGAGCATTACGTTTAAACAAAAAGCGCAAGCGTTTGCAAACCGATAATGTATTGGGGCGTGGATATCGGCTCGACCTACACCAAAATTGTAGGGATTGGAAGCAACGGGGAAATCACTCACACAAAGGTGATTCCCACCATTTTTAACCAAGATGTCATCGTGGGCGAGTATCTAAGCGATAAAGAAGTCAAGATGCTCGTTGCCACAGGTTACGGGCGTTATATGCTCGAAGAATCCCACCAAGCACCCGTTATTTCTGAGATAAAAGCCCATGCTAAGGGTGCTTACTTTTTTCACAACGAGGCTAAAACGGTCATTGACTTAGGCGGCCAAGACAGTAAAGTGATTAAAATGGGCGATGATGGAAGTTTTACCGATTTTCGTATGAACGATAAATGTGCTGCTGGAACGGGTAAATTTTTAGAAATCGCCGCCAATCGCTTGGGCTTAGATATGCAAACCTTTGCCAATGCAGGCTTTGGTGCCGATAAAGAACTGACCATATCAAGTATGTGCGCTGTCTTTGCAGAGTCTGAAGTCATTTCACTGATTGCTAAAAAAGAGAGTCTTGCTAACATTTGCTGGGGCGTACACGAATCCATCGCCTCGCGACTTGCTTCAATGGCACGTAAATTTGTAGTCAAAAAAGATGAACCCATCGTCTTTACCGGTGGCGGTGCACTCAATCCTTTTTTACACCATATGCTAGAGCTCAAACTGGAGCGAAAAATACTTATCCCCGCGCATCCACAACTCATTGGAGCCGTCGGTGCAGCACTTTCAGGATACGAAGTAACGCGGTGATGTCTTTACATGTAAAAGCATCATGAGTAATATAACAAACCTTGAAAAGTTAATCTAAGGCTTTTGCCATAGATGCTCACGCTTGGTTTGTTGCTTCACTCTTTCATAGGCTTTAATGACATAATGAGATTGAAAGGCTTGAGGTTTGGCTTTTGCATCTAGCTTAAAGTATCCCTCTTCATTCATGCATTGTTCAACCGACAAATCAACCCTGACATCCAAAGGAAGCACTTTAAAACTAAGATTATCAAGCACCAGTGGCTGATTTTTAGCATCTTTCCATAGTAACAAAACCATGTGATGAAATGGGGATGAACGCTCTTTGACAATGCACAATCCCATATGTTTGGCATCAACACCAAAATCTTTCAATGTCTCATATTTGGCTATGACATAGTCCTCGCAATCACCCTGCCCCACACTTAAAAACTCAACTCTTGTTGCCCAAAAATCTTCTGTTTGATAGGTCTGTTCATCGTAGGAACCCACAAAAGCATTAATGTAAAAATTGACCGCGTCAAGCTTTACATGTAAAGGTTTTGGAGCCGTCTCATTCATGAAACGCTCATAGTCTTTAAAAATAGCTTTGGATTTTTCGGTTTTCAAGGCGCTAAAAAAAGAAAGAGAGAGGATAAATTCCCCTCCCCAAAGGCTACCATGTAAGCCTAATAGCAGACAGATAGAAACGAGTTTTAGGCTCATTAAAAGTCTGTGTGAATTTCTTGTTGAATATCTATTTTTATAGTATCTGTACCAACCGTTGACTCGTAACGAATAAATCCTGCATCTGCTCCTGTTGTTGCACTCCATCCTGTACCATGAATGCTATCTATACTATCGCCTAAAACTTTGAGTATAGTATTTGCATCATCGGTTACTTGCAAGACATCTGCAGGATTTATCGTTATGGTTTCTGCAACACCGTTTGCAAGGTTAAGAATTTCCCCATTTGCAATAGCTGTAAAATCAATGCTAGTACTTGTATCTAACACTAGTGTGTCAACTCCAGCACCACCATCGAGGGTAGTATCTTCACTTGTATTTCCATCAAGTGTATCGTTGCCTTCCCCTCCACTAAGCATATCATTACCAGCATTACCATTAAGGACATCATTACCACCGCCACCATTGATGGTATCATCACCTGCTCCACCATCAATCGTATCACTTCCGCTACCACCGTTGATAATATCATTACCATCGCCACCGTTGATAATATCGTTTCCACCTTTACCATCAATAAGGTCATTACCAGAAGTTCCAGTAAGCGTATCTTGTCCATCTGTACCGACAATTTCATTAAGTGCGGTATCTGTTGTTGTGGATACATCATCAGCCGTATTCGGATCTAAAGGTAGAGGAGTTTCAGTTGATGTTACACTTCCTGTTATCGCATTAATCTGCTCAACACTTAAAGCATGGTGTGTTTCTAAGGTTACAATAGTGTCTATACCACTTGTTACTGCAATCTCATAATGATCACCAACCAATGTTACACCTGTACCGCTGAGTGTCCCACCATTCAATGATGAAATATCAATCGACACAGCACTTAATGTTTCACTACCATCTGTATCTGTTAATGCCGCATTAATCTTCAACTCATAACTGTATATTTCATCAGAAATAGGATAAATACCACCATCACTTCCCGCTGTTAACACAAATGCATCGTGTGGCATATTTTGTCCATCAACCTCACTAATGCTTGTGTAAAGCCCAAAGTTTGTCGTATTAAGAGCCACTGGATCTGCGCCATTAACACTGACATTAATCGATAAATCTCCTGGACCATTGTGATTGTAAATATACGTCTCTAAGGTATAATAACCTGTCACAGAAGCTGTAAACACGCCTGTACCTGTATAAGTTCCTTGACCTATGTTGGTCGTTGTTGTATTGGAAGTATTATAATCTCCATAAGCGTCACGTGTTGTTTTAATCAACGTTTGCCCGCCTAGCTCAATCAAGAAAGAATCATCACAATACCCAGTAAATACTAGTGTCGTGCCAGCTTCAAGATAGATTAAACCATTGGTCACTTCAATATCATGTTCAGCAATATTATCGACACCATTGCCTCCTGAAGGATATGGTTCTGTCGTTTCTGTTGTACTAGTTATTTGATTAGAATGATGATCCGTATAATTTTCCAGTGTATCACTAGCCCTCAAAGCATTACTCGAAGTACTATAGACTGTCTGAGTTAAAGCATCACTATCCGCCACATTGATAGAAGATTGTGTATCTTGATTGACAGACATTATAAGAATAGGAGTATCTGCTACTGGGTCAACATTGATGGTTACCGTTGCCGTATCTGTTCCACCATGTCCATCACTAATAGTATAATCAAATGTTGCAACACCACTGAAATTTTTATCTGGTGTAAAGGTGATGGTACCATCGGTATTAAGTATAGCAATTCCATGTGTTGGGCTTCCAACGCCAATTATTGTCAGGGTATCACCATCGACATCGTAATCATTAGTAGGGACTAGATCTGACGCATGTAGAACAAGCGCGATATCTTCTTTTGTGCCCGCACTATCATCCACGGCTACTGGTGCATCATTAACAGGGATGACAAACACGGTTGTCAAAGCGATATTACTATTAAGACTACCATCATTAACGCTTACATGTACCAGTCTATCTTCATCACTTGGATTTTCACTGGTACTTTTATACGTCACTGCCTTAATAGCGTTTTCATAATCTGCAATTGTCGCATGGCCACTTAGTGTTAGTATGTAGCCTGTTGCATCAAATGTTGCGGTAATACCTCCTGGCATTGTTCCAGCAACTAAGACATCACCATCATGTGGATTATCCAATGTAATTTTTGCACTTTCCATATGGGTATCATCCACATCAGTGATTTTGATATCGACATCAGCAATAGAAACAGGTGTGCCATTTTCGATAAATGTTGTCTCGTAATTAGCATCGTTAGCGATTCCACCTACCAATGAAATGTGATCGACGTAAGCCCCAAGACTATTGGAAAGGCCTAAGCCTTCAAAGGAGAGTGTTGTTGTTCCTAAAGGTAAACTTGAAGCATTAATCGTAACACTCATCCACCCTGTAGTAGAATTGAGTACAACACTTGGTGTTCCAATATCACCATGAACATTTGTAATTGTTCCTGACGTTCCTCCGATGGTAAATTCAGCATTACCTAGTGTTACTTTCATATCGCTATCGGTCTCACTACCAGGACGAGGCTTATAGTCAAAGGTGAGGGTAGCAGTACCTTCTGTTAATTCAACAGTGGTTGACAGTTTAACCAATTGATCAGAATCAAGTTCCGCTTTGTAGTGTCCATCTGATGCTAAAGAGCCGCCTGTGCTACCTTCTTGTATCTCTAAGCCTTTATGGCCACCCTCTGTTGTCCACACAATACCATGATCTCCCGTAAATGATGTCGATTGAATAATAGTATAACCTGATGTCTTAACTCCAGCAAGATCCTCAAATGATTCCGTATACATCACATTGGTCGTTCCATCAAGATCAATCACTGGTGCATCATTGGTACCTTTAATATTAATGGTTAAAACTCCATGATTTTGATCGCCATCACCATCGGTTATCGTATAATAAAAGACATCCTCGACTTTTGCTTCATCTCCTAAGCTTTGGACATTTACTGCAGCATTGTCAAGAA
Organism: Sulfuricurvum sp.; assembly: GCF_028681615.1. NCBI lineage: Bacteria > Pseudomonadati > Campylobacterota > Epsilonproteobacteria > Campylobacterales > Sulfurimonadaceae > Sulfuricurvum > Sulfuricurvum sp. Next base: position 7,413 of record NZ_JAQUHV010000025.1, on the reverse strand, counting down.
CATAATGATAAACGCCATCTGTTCCAAGTGTTAACGTACCGTATGTACCTAGTAAAGTTCCTGAAGTATCGCCACCATCTAAACTGACACTTGCACCATCGGCTCCTTTTGTGTCATTGCTCATAACATTACCATCAGCAACTGTTACAAGGTCTTCTTGCACATTATTCACATCATTGACTGCTATAGGTGCATCATCTTTAAAACGAATCATACTGCCAATATCTAGGCTTGTAGAAGCGGTATCCGTATCACCATCGGTAATGGTTGCTCCAAGTGAAATTAAACCAGAGGCTATACCTGTATTTGGATTCAGCGGGTCTGAATGAACAACCGCACGTTGCTGGTCAAGTGTTACTAATCCACTCGTTTCATCCACGCTCAAGGTAAAGACCACATGCGTATCAGTACCTGTACCAACGCTACCTACAACAACACCACTCTCAACATGTAATACGACCTTTTCACCAGTTGCTGTATCCAATAAGCCTGTATTTCCAGAGTTTACATGTAGAGCATAACCCACAGTACCTTTTCCATCTGCACCAAAATCAAATGTAAAGGCTTTACTGAAATCAACTTTGGCATCAATATTTAAAGTACTTTCATCGACAGATAAATATCCTGTCGAGGTCCATTCTGTATTGATATTAACATCGTTATTGTCTTTATCTCCACCACCTGCGATATCTTCCCAGTTTAGATTACCTGGAAGGGAATTATCAAGTGCGTAGGTATAGGCATTTGAGCTAGCATCAAAATTAATAGCAGTATTGTCAAATAGAACATGTCCAGCAGCACTTAATAAGGTGTGTCCATCAAGTGTAGCTTGCCACTCTGAACCAATTTTTACAAAAGTAACTTCTGAGCCATTAGTTAAAGCGGCATTGCGAGTATCTCCATTAGGTATGATGAAAAATCCTATCTGATCAGGTGTGTAACCCTCAATTGTTACCGAGGCACTCTTTGAATTATGTACACCATCCCAAACGACAACACCTGTTGTTGGCACGCCATTTTCACCTTTAACATAATAACCAAAGCTACTGTTATACCCAGCCGAAGCCGAAGTGTCATGGTTAGTAATAACCAAATCAAAAGAAGTAGGGGTAAAGCCTGAAGATACAATCGTTGGTATGTCATCAACGATATCAATAGTCACTGTTGCATCAGCACTTAAAGCTTGGTCAGAAACACTCACGACAATTGCATCTTGTCCCATTGTGTCTGTTGCCGGAGCAACATGATTGTCAACAGCATCGGTTAAGGTATACGTATAGCTAAACTCACCATTTCCATTGTAACTTACAACTTGAATATCTCCATAGGTTGGCGTATGAATAATTTGACCAACAATGCCAGCAAAGTTATCAGCTTCCACTGCGTTAAAGCTTGTTCCTGCTACGGTAATAGACTTGATATCATCCAATCCATCTGGATCTGCTATCGTAAAGGTTCCCATTGCTTGAGTATCTGACACTGATGGGTGTGTGCCTTCAGCCAATCCTGATTCCTTAACAAGATCATTAGCATTCTCTGGATTACCTGTATTAACACTAATCGTTGGTGCGTCATTGGTTCCGATAATCGTCACCGTAACCACTTGCGTATCAATTGCTCCCTTATCATCCGTTACTGTGGCAGTAAAGGTTTCTACTTTACTCTCTCCCTCAGCCAATTGATCGGCTGGTGAGCCTGAAGTATTATCTACTTTATAGGTCCAAACACCTGTTGATGGATCAATAGCAAAGCTTCCATAAGTTCCTGCCGCATTACCTGACCATGTCGCTGTGGCGTGATAGTCAACATCTGTCGATGTTAAATGTCCTGTGGCATCATAACCAGCTCCCAAAGGTCCATCACCTGCTTCTTTTGCGGTACCCATTGCATCCGCTTCACTTGATGTTATCACTGGTGAATCATTGGTTCCAACAACTTTAATAGTTACTGTTTGGATATCTGTTTTAGGATTGCTCGCTTCATTATCATTGACAATAACGGTAAATGTTTCATTCCTTGTTTGTCCTTCAGCCAATCTATCTGCGGCTGAGTTTACGGTAGGATCAACGGTATATTTCCATTCTCCTGTTACTGAGTCAATTGTGAAGCTTCCATAAGTTCCTACACCACTTCCATTCACCGACCATGTTGGATTTGAATTATCAACATCGCTTGCGATAAGTGTCCCTGTCGCTTCTGTTGCAGGTACAATCGTACCATCATCAAGATTTCCAGCTTCTGTGGCTTTTCCACTATGTGTTCCTGAAATAACAGGAGCATCATTGGTACCATTTATGGTAATAGTAAGTTGTGCGGTATCGGTTAATGGATTGCCTGCTTGTTTGTCTGTGACAACATACGTAAAGGTCTCATTGAGTGTATCTCCTTCATTAAGTGCATTGACTGCTGAGTTGTTGTTGTTAAGGGTATAGAGATATCCACCTGTATGCTGATTAATACTTAAGGTACCATATTCTCCTTGTATCACTAAATATCCAAGGATATTAGCAGAACTATCACTGTTACCATTCAAGTCTGATGTGATGGTTTTAACATCTAAATTACTATTATCCACATCCGTGTCATTACTAAGGACATTACCAATGGCTATTGGGCTTCCTGAGTCAAATTCTCCTCTATGAACTGCGCCATACCCTGTTTCTGTAACGCTTCCCTCATCCGCTAGGGCGACTGGTGCGTCATTGGTCCCGATGATGGTCACGGTAACGGTTTGGTCAACATACGCACCAAAATCATCGGTAACACGCATCGTATACTCTTGCGTAACCGTTTGACCTTCTTTAAGTGCTTGGGTTGCAGGAAGGTCGTTGTCTAGTGTGTAAGTCCATTGTCCGGTTGCTGAATCGATGGCGACTGAACCATAGGTTGTGGATGGTGTTCCTTGTACACTCCATATTTGCGTGGCTCCCGTATCAACATCTGTTGCACTAAGTTGTCCTGAAACACTTGGTATATTTACAATAACAGTGTCATCCCCTAAAGTGCTTGCTTCTTTAACCATTCCAGCAAGTTCCGCAGTGGTATTTGTGATAACAGGAATATCATTGGTTCCTTGTATCGTTATGGTGACATCTTGTGTATCGGTGGCACCATATTCATCTGTGACAGTCACTGTAAATACTTCTGTTCTACTTGTACCTTCTGCCAATTGATCTGCGGCTGAGCCAACAGTTGAATCAACGGTATATTTCCACTCACCTGTTGATGGATCAATAGCAAAGCTTCCATATGTTCCTGTTGCATTGCCTGACCATGCTAAAATTGCATTATGGTCAACATCATTTGCGATAAGCGTACCTGATGCTTCAATTGCTGGAACAATCGTACCATCATCAAGATTTCCAGCTTCACTTGCCGTACCAGCAATATTAGATTCTTCTACAAAAATAACAGGTGCGTCATTGGTCCCGCTAATCGTTAACGTAATCGTTTTTGGCTCACTAATAGAGCTTTCGTTATGCTCATCTCCGGTTCCTACACCGCTACTATCAACAGCATAGTACTGAAACGTTACCGTTGCGCTCTCCCCTAAAGCCAAGGCATTGAAATCCCCAACTAGTTCATAACTTCCATCAGGGTTAACACTAATACTTTCAACATTAACTGTAACAGGAGAAGTAACCGTATAATCAATTCCTTCTTCACCCATAACTCCATAAAACGTATGCGTATCGCTCACATCCAAATCTGTCGCACTCAATGTGCCTGTAAACGTGTTATTACCATCCAGTGATTCATTTTGAGATCGCGTGATATCACTCACAATAGGTTGGTCATTCGTTCCAGTTATGGTAATCGAAACCGTAGCACGATTGCTAATCGCATTGTCAGCACCTGAATCATCAGTAATATCATACGTAAACGTAACAACTTGTTTCTCTCCCACCGCTAAGTAATCAAAATCAGTACCTGGGTTAAATACTAATTTGCCATCAACCTCACTAATCACACCACCATTGGTTGGGACACCCTCTTTAAGATACACTGTCGTCGTATCAAAACTGTTGATACTGAGGATATCATTGGCATCTAAATCATAATCGTTATTTAAAACATCGATAACCACCGTATCGTTTTCATAGGTATACCCTACTGGAACTTCGCCTTCTTGTGTTCCTACACCAATTGTATCATCCACTGCAATTGGAGCATCATTAATATCGGCCGCATTACTTGCCGCAAACAAAGTAGTATCGCTAGCACCTGTTCCAAAACTTCTTAGACTTGAGCTAACATTACTTTCATCTCCACCTTGGAGGTATTGAGCTGCACCAAAGGTTCCTAAACTTGAAGGTGTTCCACCACCATCACCTGCAGCTGTTGCTTCAAGATTATTAGGGTCTTGGCCATTAAGCAATGCTTGTTGCAAGGCATCCACTTCATTCGTGGCTGCTACTTGTTGTACGGTATCTGCTGAAACGACAGCATCATCTCCAAAACTTTCTCCAGCATAAACACTTTTATCTATAAAGAGCGTATCATTACCACCGATTTTCAACTCTTTACCACTTGCCAATTCAACAATGACTTGTGAGCCTGCACCAACCGTACTTATACTATCTTCGATATTCACTCTATCTCCGACTTTTAAGACTCTATCCTCACCTTGCTCATTTTTGACTATTACTAGTCCAATAATATTCTTGATTATTCCTACTGCGTGTGCCATGATAAACTCCTTATTTTAATGTTATAAGGAATCATAGCATTGTGATAAAAGAATGACAATTGTACCAAAGTACAGTGTCAAATATTTAGAGGGCTAATGCGAGTGCAAGACGATCTTTTATACCTGTTTTTTCAAAAACTGCACTTAAATGTGCCTTAACAGTTCGCTCAGAAATACCGGTTCGCTCAGCAATTTCTTTATTGCTCAGACCTTTTTTAAGAAGTAGGGCTATTTGTATTTCTCTTTCTGTAAGATGATATGTAGACAAAATATCGTTTACATGTAAGGAGGGGTGAGGTTTTGAAAATGATTGAATCATCATTTGAATAAACTCAGGATACAACCAAATATTACCCAATAAAACAGTATTCAAAGCATCCTTGAGGTGAATATGAGCCATATAGGTATTAGCATACGCTTTAATACCAAATGGTAATAACTCATATCCTTCCTCATAGCTTGGTTTATTGGAAAAGAGCATAATTTTGATATGTGGGTATGTTGTCTGAAAAAGAGATAAGAATGCTTTGATTTCATGGTATTGTCTATGTTCTAACAGTAAAACCATCTCTTCTTGCAGTGTATCTATTCGGGAGTATAGTTCCTCTTCATTTTCGCAAATAGCCATTTTAATATCACTAAAAGCACCCATCCAATGGTTTATAACTTCTGCTCGTGATGAGTATAAAAAAATCATCTTAACGCTCCCTTAGTGCATTCTGCTTCGCTTTCAAAATTGGTTTTAAAAGATAATCAAGCACTGTTTTTTTACCCGTTAAAATATCAACGGTAACCGTCATACCAACCATAATTGGAAGAGGTTTTTTTTCATCTCCTAGAAAATTTTTATCTGTTTTAATATGAACAACATAATAACTTTCACCTTTTTCGTTGGTCAATGTATCTGCGCTGATAAACGTAAGCTTGCCCTTCAGCCCCCCATAAATCGAAAAATCATAAGCCGTAAACTTAACCATAGCTTTAAGCCCTGGCACTAAATAAGCCACATCAGAAGGCTTTACTTTTGCTTCTACCAAAAGAGTGTCTTCTGCTGGTACGATCTCTAAAATATCCATACCTGGCTTTACAACACCCGAAACAGTATTAACCAAAAGTTGCTTAATCGTACCGTCCATTGGTGCTCTAACCAATGTCCGCTTAACTCTATCTTCTAAGCTTGTTTGTGTTTCAGTAAGGCGGGACATTTCTGCAACTGCTTCATTAAGTTCTTTTTTGGCTCTATTCTTAAAACCCAATATCGCTTCACTTTTTTTCTTTTCAGCCTCTTCTTTGGTTGATTTAATACGAGGAATCGAGAGTCTTGCTGCTTGCAAATCCCCATTAATGGCATTTGCCTGGCGTCTTAATTGCAAAAATTCTACTTCAGAAACCAATCCTTTTTGCGTTAAAGGCTCCATAATTTTTATCTCTTTTGTGACCAAATCATAGCCTCTTTGCATCTGTGCTACTTTGGCTTCTAATTCTTTCAGTTCATTTTCTCTTTGCCCAATTTGTTCTTCAAAAATTTGTAGTGTTTTTTGGATTTGCTCTTTGTTTGAATCGTAAAAACTTTTTTCATATTTTAATTGCTTTTGTAAATCTTCACTCTCATTAGCCGGTACCTCAAAAGGCAAATCATTCGCTTCTGCTTCTAATCTTGCTTGTTTTGCTTTTAATTCAACATACCGAAGTTTACTCTCTCCATAAGAGCTTGCAAAATTTTTATCATCAATTTTGAGTAAAACTTGACCTTTTTTTACAAAATCTCCCTCTTTCACTAAAATCTCCGAAACAATACCACCTTCAAGATTTTGCACCACTTGCAATTGCTGTGAAGGAATAATCTTGCCTTGCCCCCTTGTGATTTCATCAATATCTGCAATACTTGCCCAAATAATAAGCCATGCTATGGCAATAGAGACTAGCCAAATTAATTTTTTAGAGGCACTAGGCGCTTTTTGTAAAATGGCCTCACTAAGGCTCGACATGTATTGTAAATCACGTTCATCGTAAGTGTTATTTTTCATCGTTTTACACCATTTAGTTTTGCCAAAACATCCTCTTTACTGCCATCTAAGAGTACATGTGAACGCTCTATAACAATAAGTCTATCCACTAAATCTAAAAGAGCCATTTTATGCGTTACAAGAAGTGCTGTTTTGCCTTCAATATTTGATTTGAGTAAATTTTTAATTTTATTTTCAGAGCTACTATCTAAAGAGTTTGTTGGCTCATCTAATAAAATAATAGGAGAATCCAGCAAGAATGCCCTAGCAATGGCAATACTTTGACGCTGACCGCCTGAAATGCCATCACCTCTTTCCATCACCGGTAAATCTGCTCCTAAAGGATGTGAATCAATAAAATCATCAACACCACCTAATTTAACAGCTCGCAAAAACACCTCATCATCAACATAAGGGGCTCTGTAAACAATATTTTCACGCACTGTGCCATTGAGAAGTAAAACATCTTGAGGAACATACCCTATATTTTTGCGTAAATCGACTGGGTCTATTTGATTGATATCAATACCATCAATTAAAACAGATCCACTTATTGGCTTGTAAAGTCCCAAAATCAATTTCTCAATCGTTGTTTTACCTGAACCATTACGCCCTAAAATAGCGACTTTCTCACCCGCTTCAATTTTAAAAGAGACATTTTCTAAGGCATTATTGGTAGCGCCTGGATAGGCAAATGAAACATTTTGAAATTCTATT
>NZ_JAQUHV010000024.1 GCF_028681615.1 Sulfuricurvum sp. | reverse complement strand
ATTACAGGCGAGATTCGTAACGTCGCATCATATACAAACGTTTTAACATCTTTTTGCGAGCGCTGATTTTGAACTGTTTACGTTTTTCAGTCTCTGTAACATGGTTACGACGAGCACGAGCTTCAGTAACAATCAGATTACGATCTGTTTGTTTCTTGAAACGGCGGTAAGCAGCATCAAAGTTATCATCTTGTCTAAGAACGATACCAGGCATTCACATCACCTACTTTCTATTTAAAATTTTTGAACCCGAATCATACCTGAATTTCGTCGAAAAAGGAAACTTTTAGCCTAATATAGGTTATCATTTATATATTGCATAGCGGAGTTTTTAATGAATCCACGCAAAACATTGATGTGGCTGGTTTTTGCCGGAATGATGATTCCCCCAATCGTGTGGGTTTTCCTCCTCTTCTTTTCATACCTTTTCACATTGGAAGAATTAATCTCTACGCTGGTCTCAATTCCTATGACCCTTTATATGCTCATCGCTACCTCTATCATGATTTTCGGATTTAACCGCACTCTGGACAAACTCGAAACTTTGATGAGATCGTCATCGAATCATGAAGAAGCGGCTGCTATCATCGCGCGGTTGCCGTATTGGTTTTTAATCGGCGAGATGCTTTACACGCTTTTAGGCCCTGCCGTCGTACTCTCAGGAAAATCGTTTATCACGATAGAACGGTTCGGTTTGGCTGAATTTGCGGTATTACCGCTGCTGTTGCTCTTTATTATTCCTATATTTATTTTATTTGTTATCCGACTTGAAGAATGGACAACGAATGTCCCGCTAAGCGAACGTCACCCCTTCATATCATTCGGCAGGAAAATGGTTCTCGCCATTTTTACCACGATCATCGGAAATATCGTTTTATTGGTGCTGCTCAATACCATTTTGCTGTATGCGGTACCGCATCTCGATCTTTCAACCCTTTTGACTAAAAACATCGTGGTTGCCTTCATCGGTATCATCATTTCTGCCCTAAATATGACTCTCTTAATCGCTCAGGTAACCCGCCCTGTCAAAAGTCTCACCGATAATCTCAAAACAGACCTGTTTAATCTCACCAAATCGTTCCAAGGTTTCACCCGGGATGAAACCGGTATCATGATGAGCAGTCTCAATCGTTTTGTTTCCGAAATGGAGCAGGCGATATCCCAATCTAAAACGATCGCGACATCCAACCTCTCTGCCGCACATACACTTGATTCCATCAATAAAGAGGTGAAAGATCGTGCACATCAAAGCAACACAATTACGAACAAAACATCCGAACAAGCCCATTCCATTGAACTAATCGCCAATAATGGAGTAGAAAGTTTATCCATAACTCTGGATACGATGAGCAGTGCTTTAGCGCAACTGCACAACGGACGTCAGGAATTATCTACTCTGCTCGAAACGATTTCGCACAGTACCCAGCTCGAAGCGGAACTTGCCGAAAAACTCAACAATCTCAATACCGAAGCGTCTCAGGTCAAACACATTCTCTCCGTTATCGGCGATATCGCCGACCAAACCAATCTGCTCGCGCTTAATGCCGCTATTGAAGCGGCACGCGCAGGAGAACACGGTCGCGGATTCGCCGTCGTAGCGGATGAAGTGCGTAAACTTGCCGAGAAAACCCAACACAGCCTGATCGAGATCAATGCAACCATCAACATCATTGTCCAAAGTATCTCCGATGCAACCGATCAAATGCACCAAAACACCGATGCACTGCACAATGTCTCAACGATCTCTGAGAGAGTTGATCGAAATATCAATGAAACGGTTCAAGCAATGGAGCAGACTAACACCCTCACCACCCAAAGCGTTAGCAATTCACAAACCATTGCCCGCCATATCGAAGACATGCTTTCCCAGATTAATACGCTCGGCTCCATCACATCGGCGAATGACATATCCATGCAGGAACTCTCGGGTATCGTACAAACCATTGCAGCTTCCGCAGACGCGCTCAATACTCAACTGGGGCAATTTAAGACACGTTAAAATCAGCCCCGTTTCGCTAAAATACCGTTATGATAACCCAAGACTCCATCGAGGCTCTCAAAGCCCGACTTGACATTGTCGATGTCGTAGGCTCTTATATCGAGCTAAAGCGTGCAGGAAGCAGCTTCAAAGCACCCTGCCCGTTTCATGATGAGAAATCTCCCAGCTTCACCGTCAATCCGAGCCGACAGAAATATCACTGTTTTGGATGCGGCGCGGGGGGAGATTCGATTAACTTCGTCATGGAATACGAAAAACTTAGCTATCCCGAAGCGATTGAAAAACTTGCGGCATCGGTCAATTTCACCCTCCATTACACCGACAATACCCAACAAAAAAAACGCTCTAATCTTCTTGAAACGCTTAATGATTGGTATCAAAAACTCCTCGAAGAAAAACGCGAAGCGATGTCCTATCTCCATGCACGGGGAATTTATGCTTCCAGTATCGAGCGGTTCGGTATCGGGTACGCTCCGACTTCTCCCGAAACACTCCGTTTTTTGGAGCAACGCAAACTCTCTACTGCCGAAGCGATCGAGCAGGGAGCTATCGGCCGCGGAGACGACGGACGCCTTTTCGCCCGCTTTATCGAACGGATCACCTTTCCTATCCATTCCACGAGCGGTGCCATCGTAGGTTTCGGTGGACGCACCATCACCGGACATCAGGCAAAATATGTCAATTCGTCCCAAAGTGCCATCTTTAATAAATCGCGTCTTCTCTATGCGTATCATCTTGCCCGTGAAGCGATCTACCGCCGTCGTGAGATCATTGTAACGGAGGGATATCTGGATGTCGTGATGCTCCACCAGGCCGGATTTACCCATGCCGTTGCCACCCTTGGTACGGCTCTTACGGCTGAGCACTTACCGCTTCTGCGAAAAGGGGAGCCTAAAATCTTTCTCGCGTATGACGGAGACAAAGCCGGACGTGCCGCTGCATTTAAAGCATCAAAACTGCTGAGTATGTCCGGATTTGACGGTGGTGTTATCCTTTTTGAGGGGGGACTCGATCCGGCGGACATGATCAAAAACGGCCAGATTGAAGCGCTTAATGCTCTTTTACACCGTCCTATCCCTTTTATCGAGTTTGTTATTACGGAATCTATCGCAGCCTATGATCTCCAAGATCCCAAAGCCAAAGAGACGGCATTGCACGAAAATATCGCTTTTCTAAAGACCCTCTCCCCTCTGCTTCAAGAAGAGTATCGCCCTTTTGTCGCCTCAAAACTGGGAATCTCTCCGTCGCTTATCCAAGTAGGCCGTGTCAAAAACACGACGGTTCAACCGATCAATTTTTCCCACCACGATGTTTGGGAACTCAGCTTTATCAAAACTCTTTTAGAGCGACCCAACATTACCGACTCTTTGCTCGATTTTATTGACGGGTCTCTCTTGCAATACCATGGAAGCGAGTTCGAAGCTGCTCTTAGAGGAGACGTACACGATCCTCGATTAAGTGCGCTGATGGTAGATGATCGGATTCGAACATTTGAGGGAGACGAGGGATTAAAGCAGGAACTTATTACCTTTTTAACTGCCCATTATAACCGTGAGCTCAAGAAAATCACGACCCAAAATACGGTATCATTCGATCAAAAATCATACTTAATACGTCAATTTCGGGACAAAATCGAACGGCTCAAACGAGGCGAACTCGTACCGCTCGGATAACCGATATACATACTTTTCTGTTTAGTCAGAAAAGTACCAAAAGAACATACCGTAATCCAAAAACGCTTCCTTCCTCTCGGCACTGCTGCCTTCGGAACAGCTCTTGGTATTGGATTACGGGGATTTATCAAAAGGAAAATTATGAAAGCCATAGCCCTCTTCAGCGGCGGACTTGATTCAACTCTCGCCATGAAACTCATCATCGATCAAGGAATCGAAGTCATTGCCTGCAATATCAACACAGGGTTCGGTTCAACCAAAGACCGCCTCAGCCATATGAAAAACATGTGCGAACAGGTGGGTGCCGAGTTTCGAAGTGTCGATATTCGAGATGAGTACATTCGTGAAGTTCTCTTTACCCCTAAATACGGCTACGGCAAAAACTTCAACCCCTGTATCGACTGCCACGGCAAAATGTTTGAAGTCGCCAAACGGAAAATGGAGGAGTGGGGGGCAAGTTTCCTGATCAGCGGCGAAGTGTTAGGTCAGCGCCCGATGAGCCAAAACAGCGAATCACTCCAGAAAGTTCTCAACCTCAGCAACTGTGAAGGGCTCCTTCTGCGCCCGTTGAGCGCCCAAGCCCTCGAACCGACGATCCCGGAACTCGAAGGGTGGGTAGACCGTGACAAACTCGAAAATATCGTCGGACGTAATCGTGACCGTCAGATGGAGTTAGCCGAGTTATTCGGTCTGAAAGATTACGAAGCCCCGGGCGGAGGATGTCTCCTCACGGATGAGAAGTTCTCCAACAAAATCCGTGATTTTATCGCACACGATACAATGAGCGTTGAGGACATCCCGACCCTCAAATACGGTCGTCAGCTCCGACTCCCTGATGGTGCAAAGTTTATCATCGGGCGCAATGCCGAAGATAATGCCGTGTTGGAAGCGATCGTAAATCCAAAATACGTCCATATCCATACGGAGCTCTTCGGCCCCCACTCACTGATCTCGCACAATGCGAGCGAAAACGACAAGATGTTAGCGGCGAAACTGATGTTAGCGTATTGTAAACCGGGGTTTGAGGGGGAACAAACATTGATGTTTGGAGAGGAATCACTAACTACCGTTAGCGATCTTACGCGCAATGATGCGGCTAAGTATTTTATCTGATTGGCATTCCCAAAACAATTGGGAATGACGGGAAACTAATGTGCGGGTGCTTCTCCGTACTCATTTGAACCTTCCATGGAAGGTTGGACAAACCAAAAAAGAAGCGCAAGCCATCCGATAATCGGAATGAAGATCAGAAGGTACCACCAGCCGCTTCTTCCGGTATCATGCAACCGTCTCACAGCCACGGCAATACCGGGGAGAATAAGTCCTAAGGTTACGACAACATTAGCGATATTTGCAAGTGTTGAGCCCATGCCCAGAATATGACCAACCATTCCCGCAACAAATCCGACAACAAATCCAATAAGAAACTGCCCTACGACAAACCACCAATATTCCGAACGTGGTGCCCGCCCTGTGAACTCTGCATATTTTGTTAAACATGTAGAAATAGACTCTTGAAATGTCACAACTTACCCCCGATAAATAATGTTCAGAGGCAATATATCATAAAAACTAACTATTTGGCAACTTTACAGCCGTAACCCGCTTTTTTCACCGCATCACACATCGCCTCAGGTTTTGTGCCGTCAGATGCTTTCACTTCCGCACGTCCCTCTTTGAGATAGACACTCGCTTCTTTTACACCGTTAACTTCGTTCAAAGAACCTTTAACATTTTTGACGCACGCCGGACACATCATTCCGTCGATATTTAATTTGACCAGCTGATCTGCACCGGAAACTGCTACCAATGCGCACAGAGTAAGGAGAACTTTTTTCATTCACGAATCCTTTAAATGATTTCGTGCTATTGTTTCATACAACTGTTAAATTTGTGTTAAACCTTAACACTTTTGTAACGAAAATCATTTAGACTATTGATATTTTGAAAAGGCTTATTTATGCATGGGATTGAATGGTGGTTGATTGTCTCCATAGCATTCGCAGGGAGTTTCGGTCACTGCATCGGAATGTGCGGCGGATTTATCGTTGCTTACAGCTCTACCAAAATCGATGCATCGATGAGTCGCACAGAACAATTCGTCCGTCACGGGGCCTATAACCTCGGGCGTGTCAGCTCTTATGCCGTTTTAGGGATGGTTTTCGGTGCGATCGGGTCGCTTTTCGCCTTGAGTATGGAGATGCACGGGGTTTTGTTTATCTTTGCCGGAATCATCATGATCATCACGGCACTTGGGATGTTCGGCCTTTCCAAGCTGATTCATGTGCTGGAACGGGGATTTTCCAGTAACGCTCTTTTTAAAGCCCTTTTTTCCCGTCTCATCAAGAGCAAAAGTATCGGAAGTTTTTTTGCCCTTGGGGTGATGAACGGATTCTTTCCATGCGGATTTGTTTTCTTTTTTGCCGCCAAAGCGGCGGCATCGGCATCTATCCTCAAAGGGGGATTGATCATGGCGGTATTCGGTCTCGCAACCGTTCCGACATTGCTCGCGCTGGGGCAATCGGTCTCTATTTTCAAAGAGATCGCATTCCGACAAACTATGAACCGCATTGCTGCATTGGCGATCTTGATCTACGGACTTTACAGCGTTTATTACGGACTTGCCTATTTCTTCGACTTGCCGATTTAATACAACTCCGTTGTACTCACATCTCAGGCTTTGGTAGAGAAAAGTAAAATCGGCTTCCTTTCCCCACGATACTTTCAACCCAAATCGTCCCTCCATGCAACTCAATGATTTTTTTAACAATCGTCAAACCAAGACCCGTTCCCTTTATCGCGTCGTTTTGATGCTCGCGGATTTGTACGAACGGATCAAACAATGTGGAAATCTTCTCTTGTGCAATCCCGTATCCATGATCACTGATGCAAAAGGTCTCCCGATCTATTTCATGAGTAAACTCAAGTGTAATCGTTTCATTCTCAGGTGAAAATTTAATTGCGTTGCTAAGGAGATTAATCAATACTTGTTTAATGAGCTGACGATCGGCATAAACCGAAGCTCCTATATCGATTTTAAATGAACGTTTTAACCCTTTTTTATCAGCCATCGGCTCAGTCAGAATATTCACTTCATCGATCAGATCGTACAATGGAAATAAAGTTTTATGAACCTCCATCTTGCCTGCTTCAATTTTTGAGAAATCAAGGATAGTGTTCACAAGGGAGAGAAGATTTCTCCCTGAAATGAGAATCTTCTCTATAAACATCTTGGCTGCACTTGAAGTATCGGGCTTTGCCATCAGAATCTGTGAGAATCCCAAGATAGCATTGAGCGGGGTACGGAGTTCATGGCTCATATTTGAGAGAAATGTATCTTTCGCCAAATTAGCCTCTTTGGCCTGATTCATTGCCATAATCGCTTCATCGCGGGCTAGTTTTAATTCTTCCTGCGCCCGTATCCGCTCGCTGATATTCTTTTTAACCGCTACGACATGGGTAACTTTACCCCGCTCAATCAACGGTGTAACCGTCAACTCTTCAAAATATATAGTCCCGGATTTTATCTGTGCGAGAAGTTCTCCATCCCAAACGTGTCCACTTTTAACCGTTTTCCAACACTCTTGGATGAGTGAGGGGTCATTAATCTGCTCATCTGCGATAAAGTGAGATTTTTTACCCACAATTTCTTCTTGATCATATCCGCTAAAACGTAAATATTCGCCATTAGCGTATTGTATATTCCCATGGCTGTCGGCAATCAGCATCATTGTAGCCGTCGATTCCAGAGCAAGCTGCTGCAAATCGATCAACTCTTGGCGTTTTTGGTCCAACGTGATGTCAGAAAATGAAAAAACGATCCCCTTGGGGGTATCACCTTCCATAATCGGATAAGCAGAAAATCGGATAGGGATAATTTTACCCTCAGCCCCGAAGATCTGCGTTTCCCCCTCTTTCCGTCCGAAACCTGCTCCATACTTGATGATTTCGGCTATGTCACTATCTTGCAAAAATGTTTCTATATTATGCCCGATCAATTGTGCTTCATTGCGCCCCAACATAGAAGAAGCGCTTTCGTTTGCAAAAATTACATTACCTTTGATATCGACGGCAAACAGCCCGACGCTAAGCGCATTTAAAATCGAGTCATGCATCTCTTTATGCCGCTGCATCAAAGATCGATTTGCATCTTCGAGCTCTTTTGAACTCACGTCAAGCGTATGTTCCAAAAGTTTGCGTTCTTTGTCTGCATCCTCATAAAATGTATTGATACTTTCTAAAAACGGGGTTAATTCTTCCACTAATTCAGGTCGAACGAACCGCCGCATTTGTCGAATCAATAAACGATGATACGGCAGTTCAGACATTTCGGTTCCTACTCGTAAATACTGACCAGAGTCATGGTTTGATTATGAAGCGTACAGCGCGATGCACCCAGTTCAGACAATTCGCCATACGAATAAAATCCGGTAATCACCGCTTTTTCGCCAAGCGTTTCACGAATAATTTCAATCTCCTCTTCGCACAGCTGCCCCAATACCAAACGCCGACCAACGCAGCTGACAGCAATAACCAAAAATTCTTGGTCCTGATCCAATTTAGACGCTTGTGCCGCCAACCCCGCATGCTCGATTAAAAGATCCATATTGGTTTTTAGCAATCGACATAAATTTCCCTCAGGAACATCTCCCGCAAAAGTAAGACTTTGTTCCTCTTCATTCACCGCCAACAAGGTTCGTATGATCGGAATGGCAGTTCTGTCTTCTCGTACACTCATCGGGAAACGAAGCCCGCTTCCGGGCAAATCGACAGCAAACTCTCCCAAATAACTCTTGTACAACGCTAATGCCGGTTTATCATCAATCGTATAGAGAATATTCCCTTTGGAGCGCGTGATGACCCGTTCCGGGCCGAACTCTTCCCATCCTGCGAAACATCCGCTTTTCGCTTGAAGCGTCTCTCCGTATAATCCGATTGCCGCAACGATCCCGGTCTGTGCCGGAGCTTGCGCCATGACATAGGTTGTTCCAAACCGCGTCCCGTCTCCAGCCAATCCGCCTGTAATGGCAATTCCCTCGTGCAATACCTGTGAAAATCCGCGGGCGAGCTCGCTACCGTTTATCAGCAATCCGTCCGAAAGAATCATTACATGTCGCAGAGATTCTCCCAGTAGCTCTTGACCCAAAGTTGCTCCGAGTGTTTCTGCATCTGCACAATCGGCAATCTTTTTGGAAACACAGCGGACAGCGGAACGTTCAAAGGTGATTGCGGTTACTACGGCATCATGATCGCTGATCGTTGTATTCGATACGTTGCCGGAACTGCTGGCTCCGATGATCACAGCATTCGGATACATGCCGCTAAGCGTTTCATACCACTGCGTTTCCAGGCACTTGGCATTATCGAAAAAAACAAGTACCAAATTACGCATCGGCCCCTGCACTGCATCATAACCGATCCATCCGTCTTTCTCGCTCCATCGTAATTGTTCACTGTGCATTCTTACCCCTTATAGTAAATCAGACTCTCATTCTTTGTTTCGGCTTTTAAGCGATATAAGCGCCTCTTCAAAGGCTTCCCGATTTAGTCCTAATGTTGCAATTGCTTCAAATGCCTCGTTTTTACCTTTCTCACTTAGAGCCTGACGAACATTTACCGCTTTGACGACAACACTTAAAACCTGTGAATAGGGATTGGTCGTTTCCGGATTGGAGATATCTCTAAGCGCTTCGACCAATGGCGTTTCGAAATTCCAATGTTCAAACATCATTGACGCAATCTCGTAACTGCTCATACCGAGATAGCACCGTTCAATCTCTATAATGGATTTGTCTTGTGTCATTTCTTGTGAAAAACGTTCAAATTCTCCGGAAACAATCACTCTGAGCGATGCCAAGAGTTTTCCAAGCTCCATAAAGAATGCACAGCTTTGCAATAACGGCAGCATGGTTTTGTCAACATTGCGGTACCATTCACGTATTAGCGCCGTTTGTAATGTCGATGTTTCCGTTAAACTCTCAATCGTGACGCCATAAGGAGTCAAATCTATCTGTATGGCTTTTTTAATGGCATTTGCAGCAGCAAATCCGCGAATCATCGAAATCCCGAACAGCATAATCGCCTGCGGGATAGAAGATATCTCTTTGCTCATTCCGTACAACGGCGAATTGACCGACTTAAGAATATTTGCACTGAGCATTGGGTCACCCTCAATCACTTTTGCAAGCTCATCAATATCCGTATCTGTGCTCATACATAACTCATGGATCCGTACAATCGAAGCCGGAAGTGGGGGAAGACTTTTTATCTCATTAACCATAAAATTTTTCTCCTTAAAGTCGTTGGGTTAAATAATCGCAAATTTCTTGCATGTGGGCTTTGTTAAATATCCCTTCAACACTCTCCGTATCAGGCAGATGAGCGATGAGTTTACTGTCATCTTCCGCAGAGATGATAATGACAGGCGTTAAGATACGGTTATTTTCCATAAATTGAAGTACTTCCGAGCTGATACCGTCTACCAAGAAAAAGTCGAGGACAATAAAGTCAAAACTTTCCCCTTCCAGCAGCTCTTTGGCTTTATTTACGGAATTAGTCACAACCAAATGATAATATTCACTTAAGCGATCAATCAATATTTTTTGGTATTCAAGGGCATCTTCCACAATCAGCATCCGTTTGGCTTTTTCATTGGAAGACACATACCGTTCCACCGTATTTTGGGTCTGAGATACCGGGATTGTAAAATAAAAACATGATCCGATTCCCGGTTTGCTGTCGACCCATAAATGGCCTCCGTGCAAATCCTCAATGATACGTTTTGTAATAGCCAGCCCCAGTCCGGTCCCTTTTGAGGATTTTTGAAACGGACTTTCAACCTGCGTAAACGGATCAAACAGCGTTGCAATGTCTTTTGCCTCAATTCCTATACCGGTATCGCAAATACTAAAACGGTACACCCGTTTCTCGTCATCAAAATCAACCGACATTGTCACTTCTCCCCCTTCGGGGGTGAATTTAATCGCATTACTCAGTAAATTCAACAAAACCTGATGGATAAGCTGCCGATCCAAATAAAGACCCAAAGAGATCATTTCGGGATAATGGAAACGAATCGACTTTTTAAGCGCCATAGGTTCAATGATCGTTGCAACATCACGCATGATTCCCGATACAATCGTCACTTCCGGTTTGAAGTTCAATTTTCCGGCTTCCAGCTTCGCGAAATCGAGGATCGTATTCACCAAGGTCAAAAGATTGTTCCCCGCGATACCGATCTTATCAATGTAAGGTTTAAAATTTTGGGGAAGGGCCTGATTCATCCCTAAAATCTGGGAAAAACCGATAATAGCATTCAGTGGGGTACGCAGCTCATGACTCATATTGGCTAAGAACATGTCTTTAGACTGACTTGCCCGTTCCACTTGATCAACAAGCTGTATCAGCGCATATTCACGCTCCCGACTATAGGCGTTTTGACGGATTATCTCCAACAATATTTTGATAATTTCAACCATGAACACTTTGTTTGAAATCGGTTTTATTGTGACACCGATATTGATCCGCTTATTTTTCAAAGTGATTCGTGAGCGGATATCATACTCGACACCGGCAGGAAAATCCTTGATACTGACAAAAAGGTCTTCAATACACCATCCCAGAATATGATACAGTTGTCCTGAGAGCTTATCTTGTAGAGTTTCGATCCCTTCTTCTGTATCACGGTGTATCGTCGCATCATAGATGGTTTGGGTACACGCTTCCAAAAACATCATTCCCGAATGGACCCCGAGATAGGATGTCGCCGATATCTCCTCCAGAGGTTTATCGATAACAGTATAAAGCAGTGCAGAAGATTCATCTATCTCACGTACAACACTCTCCATCTCCTCTTTTTTCATATCGGGTGCAATCAACCGATCAATCGCTTCATGGTAACGGTGGTGTAAAGCACGAACGTCGCCAAAATTGATTCCGAATCCTTCAAGCAATGCCTGCTTTTGTATCAACGTATCCATCAGTGCGGTAAATTGGCACTCTGCTTCACTGCTGAAGTGTATGCCTGTTTCACCGGAAGATTTATCTGCCTCGAAATATTTCAACACTTTTTTCTGACTCTGCTTATGGACAGTCAAAGCGGCATACAGCTTATCAAAAAGATTAAGAATTTCGTTCTCTTTTTTTAACTCTTCCTGATGCTCGGAATAGCGTTCAAAATAGCTCTCATTCATGACCGCTTCGGAAATATGGAGCATTTTTAGGATAATGGACATATCTTCTCTGATTTGGGTATTGACTTCACTCAAATCGATAATGATTTCACTTAAAATATTAAAGCCTCTGGAGATATGAATCGACTCTAGGCCTAAAGCAATATGGATCTGCCCGATCTGACGGGTACGATCCAAAATACGTTCATCAAAGGGATGGATAAACAATGAGCTGAAATACTCTGACTGCATCCGTATGAGGCGCGGTACATCGGAAGAAGATAAAACACTGTAGTACAAAGGATCCTTCAACAAATAGTGGTTATACATCCGGTCATACACCAATGCTGCAAAAGAGTGAATATAAGTACCCACCTTCTCCCGCTTTTTCATCTGCTCTTCATTCAAACCGAATACAGCGATAACCGAAGCGACATCAACCAATTTGTACATCAATGCACTCCGGCTTTCAAATACGGATCCAGTACCGATTTCATTTCACCCATATCGATCGGTTTTGAAATATAGCGCTCAAAACCGTGCATCAGCAATTTTTCTTTATCCCCGCTGATCGCGTATGCGGTAACACAAATCATCGGCACATTCAGCCCCAGTATTTTTACCTGACTGACCAGCTCATATCCGTTCATTAGCGGCATATCGACATCCGTCAATACCAAATTAAAGGGTTCCACTTTAAGTTTTTCGAGTGCTTCCAACCCGTTTGAAACCAATTGCATTTCCACTTCCGGATAGAGCAGTTCGATCATTGCCTGGACAACCATTTGATTATATTCTTCATCTTCAGCTATTAGTATACGCATATGACTTTCCTTCTATTGTATCTGATCAATCAAATTCATAATCGACGGTACGGCTTCTTCATCCGGGAACGCCTCTCTTATCTCCAAAAACAGATCCAAATGATCAATGAGCAAATCGACCAGTTGAGCATCAAAATGGCTTCCGCGTCCTTCACGGATTATGTCAATTGTCTGATCGATACTGAACGCTTTTTTATAGACCCGTTCCGAACTCAACGCATCGAACACATCGGCGATGGAAACGATCCGTGCATGAATATGAATATCATCGCCCTTAAGACCGTTCGGATACCCGCTGCCATCGATTTTTTCGTGATGCTGCAGTGCAATAATACGTCCGGCGTCAATAACGGGATAGCTGCCATCGGTTTCCAGCATCTTCGCACCGATTGAGGTGTGGAGTTTCATGATTTCAAACTCTTCCACAGAAAATCGTCCCGGTTTGAGCAGTATTCGATCCGGTATCCCTACCTTCCCGATATCGTGCAAAGGGGAAGCATAAAGAATCAATTCGACTTCCTCACTGCAAAGCCCCGCCAGTTCAGCCAATTTAGCCGAATAATGGCTCATCCGCTTAATATGCATCCCCGTTTCCAAATCACGATACTCGGATGCTTTCCCCAAGCGTGCCGAAATTTCATACTCGGTTTTTTTGGCAAACAACAGTGCCTCCTGTAACTGCGCCGTTCTTTTTTGGACTTTCTCTTCAAGCAGATGGTTCATATCGGCTAAGTTGTCCTGATACTCTTTGATTTTAGCATAGTTGAACGTTCGGAGTTTGAGTTCTTCCACATCAATGGGTTTACTCAAAAAATCGCTCGCACCTTCACGCAGGGCCCGGTTTTTCTCTTCCGCGTTTGCAGTCACGACAATCGTAGGGATTTGCGACCAGAGAGGATGCGTTTTAATATGCTGTAGAGCTTCAAACCCATTCATTACGGGCATCGCCAAATCAAGTAATATTACATGATAATCCGGATCATTTCTCAATACGTTTAGCGCTTCTTCCCCGTTTACAGCACGCACTATTTTTACTTCCGTTGATTCCATAAATGCGAGCTCTATCAAATCAAGATTAAACTCTTGATCATCAACAGCGAGTATCTTAACTTCCGGCATTGTTTGTACCCCGTTATTATCCATTCTTATAGTGAGTGTACTCTTTGTATTTTTAAAGCATTATTAGATTGATTAAATTAACGTTATACTACACACAAATTATTCTAAGGAGTGAAAATGGCCGGAGTGATGTTTTCATTTTATAACTTTGCGTCGTTAATTGAACTCAATATCGGAATATCGGATCGTCTCGATGAAAACCGGTCTGAGAGCTTTACTATTTTGTTTTGTGATTTCACAAATATTTCACAAACATTGATTGACGCCAATCTTCCGAGCCTGCTACGTACATCCGATTCAATTGTTCATTGGGAGCACTACTACTTCTTCGTGATGCCGTATACCGATAAATACGGATGCGGAATTGTAAAACGGATGATTGAAGAGCTGTTTGCGACCTCTATTCCATCAGCAGCGGTTTGTTATCCATCCAATGGTGAGAATTCTCCGGAATTGCTGGAAGCACTCCATGTAGAAGCAAAAAAATTACATCATATCGATTTGGATTGTCTTTACAGCGCGGCTAACCGGGAACCCTGAATCACGCTTTAGCGCTGTAGGGCAACCGGTCGGAAAGAGTAGTAAGGCGAGTTTTTATAAAATTCAATCGCTTCGGAGATATCGCTTTTGCGCCCGATATTCCGATCATATATATACACGGTAGAAGAGACATTTTTACACGGCTGAGCTTTGCACGGTTCACTCTTCTCACCACTTTTTTCAGCTGCCGCTATTTCCGCTATGGCGACACTCGGGGATGGAGAAACCGTTTCTTTAGCCATAGGCTGAACAACACTCGGATGAGCAGATGCTTCTTCTTTTTTTACAACTGCGGTTTCTTCTTTTTTAGGAACCACCGATTTGGCGCTCACAACGGATGCATTGTCCTCAACCATAGCAACTTTATGATCACCCTCTTTGGCTTCACATACTTTTGGGGTATTTCGGTTGACCGGACGGATAAAAGCATCTTTTGCGACACGTTTGGCTTTCGAGAGATCCGCATGCGCTTTTTTAGCGGTAGGATATTCACCTACCGTTACAATGTTGCACTGCCCCTCTTTTTTTTGTGCGGAAGGAAGAGCTGTTTTTTGTACTTTTTTTTCAAAAGCGGGAGTAATCGAACTCTCTTTGAGAGCACTGATCGTTTGGATCGTATATTCATCCGCGCTCAACGCCATGCTTGCGACACCGCATAGTAAAATCAGGGTTAACTTTTTCATGTTCACTATATCGGCACGATCCATAAAAAACTTTACTGTAAACAGCCATTTTCTCTACTCATTGACATTTAAGAGCATCAATCGTATAATTCCCCTCCAAACTTCTTTGGGCCCTTAGCTCAGCTGGGAGAGCGCGTCGCTGGCAGCGACGAGGTCAGCGGTTCGATCCCGCTAGGGTCCACCAAGCTACAAAATCACCCCGTTTTATAACACCTCAAAAACCCTTTTAAAACCTCGCAAAATAGGCACTTTAAGCCATCTTATCAGTCCCACGCCGTATTCTCTAATCTTACAACATATCGTTTTTTAATGTACCTTTAAATGTACCTTCTTATAATGTACCTCATCAGACACCTAAAAAAGGTACATATTTCAGAGGTACATAATGGCGAATAAGAAGATAACCCCGCTCACCGATACCGAGATCAAGAACGCTAAAGCCAAAGACAAAGAGTACACCCTATCCGATGGAAACGGTTTACAGCTCAACATCAAACCCGATGGGCGGAAAGTTTGGGAGATACGTTACACGGTTGAGGGTAAAGCCAAAAAGACAACGGGCGGAACCTACCCCGCCGTATCCCTTGCAAAAGCAAGAGCCAAACGTGACGAACTCAAAGCCAAAGTTTCAGACGGTATCGACCCTATCCAAGAGAAACGAGAACGTAAAGCCATCATAGAAGCTAAAGAGATCGAAAACCAAACACTAATAGACGGACAATTTCACCGCGTCGCGTATGGTTGGTTAGATACTCTAGTAAATGATGAAACGACCAAGACAAAACGACGCAGAGCGTTTGAGCGTGATATTTTCCCGTTCCTTTGTACTTATGACGCAAAGAAAAATATAATCAGCTCCAAGCATATCGGAGAGATCGAACACCCCGAACTATTGAAGATCATCATAGCCAAAGAAGCAACCGCCCCCGAAACCGCCCGCCGTCTCTTAACCGATTGTGGGCGATTATGGCTCTATGCTATCAGTCACGGTCACGCTACTTTTAACATCACGGCGAACATCAGCAAAAAAGATACTCTCAAAAAGCACGTAAAGACCAATTACGCAAAGATTACGGACAAAACAATACTAGGGGAGCTATTGCGGGCTATCGACAGCTACAACGGCGTTATTATCAAGAATGTATTACGTTTCGTCTCCATCATTCCACTACGTGCCGATAATCTATGTAAGCTCAAATGGTCATACGTTGATTTTGATAAAGCGATCATCACGATACCACGATCAGAAATGAAAGTGAAAGATAAAAATATGCCCGACTTTGTTTTACCTCTCCCCCATCAGGCAATAGCAATTCTAAAAGAGATCAGAGAGGTAACGGGGTTTGGCGTTTGGGTGTTTCATGGTATCAGTCAGCCATTAACACACGTCGGCAAAGAGAGTGCAAACAAAGCATTAAGATCAATGGGGTTTATCGATGAGGTAAACGGGCGTAAACAAACACTGCATAGCTTTAGAGGTACGTTTCGATCATTATGCGAGACACACGCCCAAAAGCATGGCGCGACGTTTCAGACAATGGAGCGGGTACTAGATCACCAAGAACCGAACCAAGCAATCAGAGCATACACACACATGGCGGATTACACCGAACAGATGCGGGAGTTATTGCAATGGTGGGCTGATTATCTCGATGATGTTAAGATGGTGAGACAATGAAAGCATCACTACAAGACTGGAAAAAATATTTAGCAAGATATGGGCTAAAGTCTAATACGATCAAAAAATATCATTTAAAGCACAGAGGGGATTTTAAGGCTCTATTTGAGCTTATTGAAAAATACAGAGAGAAAAGAATTAAAGAAAAAAGATATTTACAAGAATACAGCATAAGGAGCGTAGAAAAGGCTTTGGATATGGCGACAATGAGCGTTAATGATATGGTCAAAAATATTAAACAAGAAGGCAATAGTAACCGACCGATAGTGTTTGATGTTGGAGTAGTAATGGCTGAAAAATACATCACGGATAACGTCGCTCTCTACGTTAAGGAAGCCGAGCTAAAAGACTTTGACGCCTTGATAGAAATAATCGGAAGTTACAAGGCGCAATATACCAAGAAGAAGCGGTTAAAAGATAAGTTATGTGGAGATACATTTCACGATAAGAGTAAGAATGCACGAAAAATACTCAGCGAAGCCCAAGAACTATTAAAGCTCATGGATAGCGATATTGTTTTACCGCCCTTCCAAGAAAATCTTTACGACAATGTTTTAGAAAATGAGACAAAGGCAAAAGTATCGGAGCTAAATATAAAATTCGATACTACCCACACCCTTGATAAGCTATTAGAGGAAGTAAGCAAAATTTAAGAAAGCACTCTCCCAAAAAACGGAACTAATTATCTTCTTTATCTCCTCACCCCCCCTATAAAATTTTATCAGACGTTGCAACGCTCTATAAACACTTATAGGACGGTCAAAATGAATCAATACCTAAGAGATAAAGACGTAGCAAAAATGCTCACAATCGGAAGATCAAGCGTTTGGAGAATGGCGAAAGAAGGGAAACTACCCGCACCTTTGAAAATCAGCGAACGAGTAACCGTGTGGAAGCTATCAGACATTGAGGCGTTTATTGCTTCACGTATGGAGGCGGTAGCATGAGAACAGAGCTACAAACCTTTATAGATCAAATCGACATAGCTAATAACTTTAGCGATAGAGAGAGCTTTGAACACATGGTACTAAAAGCCGTTGCTAACCTATTCGGCGGAAATATCCCCACTAATGAGATACTCGCTGATATTTATAATGAGCTTCAACGTATCGAAGGCGGTGTGGAATGAGTGCTAAACAATCACATACGGCAAAAATACTAACGAAGCTGTTAAACGGTGAAACGCTCATTAGTAGCGATGTCTTTGCAAGTAATACCAATCAGTATTTTGGTCATATCAAAGATCAAGGAATAGAACTTATTGAGTGGAACGAACCATCAGAGGGGAGACACTTAAAAAGGAGACTAAATTACACAGCTGAAAATATCGAAAAAGCCAAAAAATATCTTGCAAGATTAGCGGGAAAATGTACCGCCAAATCAAGCGGAAATGATAAATAATAATAGCTCTATTTCTGAGTGGTAAAACTTTCAAAAACAGCGTTTAAGCTATAAAAAAATACCCCTTACTATAAAGACTTATAACGTCTTATCAGTCGATTAGGTCAAGGGGTGAAAGAGATATACAAAAACAAGCCTCTATCCATGGCGGGATGGGGCTTTGTTTGAGGTGGTGAAAGTGCCGTTATTATGCACTTTAAGAAAACGCCCCCGTAGTGTACTCCTCTAAACATTCTAAAATCTAATATCAAGAGAAAAGAAAAAGGGTTAAAATTTTGGGTCAATCATGCAAAAAATACTCCAAGAGATAGAAAACTACCTCGATGATTTTAACAACACTCATGGGATAGATTTAGCAATCGACACCATACGGATAGAGTTCTCGAAGCAACACAAAAAAGAAGCATTAGACAAATTAGGACAATGGAAGAAAATAACTCCATCCTCAAACATATCCTCTAAGCTAAAAAAGAGGCTCAGAGAAGATGAGATTACAAGTGCCTATCAATTTGAACGTGAAAATATCTATTTTTTCTATGTATCAGAACGGCCCAAATATCGACGTGCTATCATGGTGATATTCGGAATGAAGCAATACACCTCATCACCCCCAAGCACACGCACGATAAAAAGCATAATAAACATCCTTAAAGACGTTTCGGAGCTTGACGTATGTTTTGATACACCGATACCGCCGACGCTTGACGAACTGGCAAAGCGTGGAATGACCCCCATTTAGTAGACGGTTCAATTGACGACCGACACCTCATGGTTTCTTGATTCCGAGAAGTATCTTACCTCAAATTCGTTTGGAGACAAATATCCAAGATAGCTGTGTCGTCTTTT
>NZ_JAQUHV010000023.1 GCF_028681615.1 Sulfuricurvum sp. | reverse complement strand
GCGGTTAAAACAGTAAAAGATCGCATGAATACTCCTATAGAAACAGTATTTTATCGAATAATAAACAAATCACTATACGTTTATATCTTCACGATTTATTCACACAACTATGTCATGATAACGGTATCAATACACATAGGAGTCTTTTATGAAACCTGTACGTTCTATTAGTGCTATTTTAAGTGCGGTTATGATTTTATCTGTTTCTGCATATGCCGATCGCGATGATGACCGAAGAGGACGGTATGTGCCGGTCTACCATAACAAAATGCCGTATTATGCTCATGATAATCGTCGGGATTACCATCATGACGGAGGAAACTGGGTAATTCCTCTCGTCATCGGCGGGATGTTGGGATATGTCCTTTCTGAACCGAATCGGGAAAATGTGACGTATGTTCAGAGTGTTTCAGCCCCGGCGCCTATCATTTATGCTCCGCAGCCGGTATATGAGGAGCGATGGGTCTATTTTAGTGACTGTGATTGTCAACGGAAAGTATTGGTTCCCGTTCGCTGAGTTTTCTCTCTTTTTTCTCTTCATACATGGCCATATCCGCCGCCTTGATAAGCTCGTCAGCATCTGGGGCATGATCGGGATAGAGTGCCATACCGATGCTTGCGCGGGCTTTGAGTGTTATCGTTGCATTTAAAAAAATCGGTTCGCTGATTGCTGCATGGATAGTATCCCGAACCGTTTGCAGGTGGTCTTGACTTTTTACATCCTCGATCAAGACAATGAATTCATCCCCTCCGTAGCGGCATACCGTATCACTGTTGCGCAGACAGGAAATGAGATTTTTAGAGACATTTTGCAATAGCTGGTCTCCGGCTTCATGACCGTAATGGTCGTTGACCAATTTGAAATCATTCATATCGATAAAGAAGAGAGCGAGTTTTTGACGTGTCCGTTGGGATCGTGCGATCGCATGACGGAGCCGATCATTCATGGCTGAACGGTTTACGGCACCGGTGAGAGGGTCATGCTGAACGCGATGGTTCAGTACGTCCAGATGAGAAGAAATTTTTGTGATATCATGGAGATTGGCGACATAACTGACAAGACGGTTGCGATGGTAAATTGCAGTTATGGTGACACTGAGGATTTTTTCTTCGGCATCGGAAAGTTTGCTGATCGTCCCTCGCCATGTATGATCAGAATCAAATGCAGACAGGACTGTATTAAACGCCAACCGTTCTTTGAAGAGGTATTTACCGATATGGGTTCCGTAGAGTTGATGCTGATCGTTAAGTGCCAGAGCAAAAAAACTTCGGTTGGCAAATTCGATGAGCCCTTTTTCATCGGTGTAAAAAATAGCGTCCCCTGCACTTTCTAATGCCGTTGAGCGTTTATTGAGCTCATCAAGGGTTTTTTGAGAAACCGTAATATCTTGTGCCATACATAAGATATCCCCTCTTCCCCCCTCTAGCCGACGATTGCGCCATTCACAAAAAATTTCGCTGCCATGTTTAGTGATGTTGTAGTTTTTGGAATAGCTGATCCCCTCTGAAGCAGCTTTTTGGAGTATGCCGGTGACGTGAGCTTTGTCAAAATTCGGTACGATCAGATCTATAATGTTTTCTCCGACTCCTTCACTGCTCTCCCAACCAAAAATAGCTTCAGCGGTTTGGTTCCATTCGATAATACGGTAATCCTGATTTATAACGATCAGTGCCACCGGAGAATCATTAAAAAACTGCTGATATTGTTTATGGCTTTGTACAAGACGACGATTGAGAATAAGAGAATGGATAACCCATAGGGCTAACACGATAACGAGAGAAGGGATCGCTAAAAATTCCATTAAATTCGTAGAGTGAAATAGAGACCGGGGTACGGCAAGCGGACAATGCAATCGATAAATAGGACAAAGAACATGCGGGAACTCATGGGAACAGGCGATATCCTTATTTGATTTTATGCATTGTATTACGTTGTTTATTATTTTGACATTAAGTGGCAGGGTGTTTTTTTCTCACTTTTGAGATACCTAGCGGTATAATAAAGAGATGAAAGAGGAGGTGAGATTATGTTTTTCCCTACACTTGGGCTTATTGCGTCAACAAACGTTATAACGGTAACAGTTCATGAGAGCATACAAGACGCCCTGAACAAAATGCACGAACATAATCATCGAAGTATCATCGTGTCGAATAATTCGATTTATTACATTATTTCGACAAAAGACATTATCCGCTTAAAACGTGACGGGGTCCCTTTCTCTGCCCAACTCTCCCAAGTTCCGTTACGGGCACTTCCTGTCATTGAGAAAGAAAGCAATATTATCAGTGCGCTTAATCTTACGAATGACGAAGATGAATATATCTGTGTGTGTAACAAAGATGGAAGTCTCTATGGCTTGGTAACCAATAGCGATATCGTCGCCAGCGTTGATCCGCAGGTTATTTTGGATTCACTCCAGATTTCGACGATATTTGATAAAAAATACGGGTTTAAAAGTTTTCCTCCGGAGACTTCGATGGAAGAAGTATTGGATTATATGAAAGACTCTATCAGCGATTGTGTGATTATCCAGGAGGGGAAAAACGCGGTCGGGATTCTTACCTCTAAAGATGTTTTGAAATTTATCGGGGATGAAGGGCACGAAGGGACGCTAGTATCGGAAGTGATGTCGTCGCCGGTCGAGACGCTGAGTGATAAGGCATCGATCAACGAAGGGCTGGAATATCTCCGAAAACGTCCGTTTAAGCGTATTGTTGTTACGAATGATGAGCATCATGTCGTTGGGATTGTGACACAGCAGGATTTGATATCCCGTACCTATCTAAAATGGTCACAGCTGATGCAGGATCATTTCAAACAGTTTGAAGAAATTACCCAGATTCTTCAACAGCGTAATCAGCATCTATCCGAACTGGCAACCAAAGATTCTTTGACGGATATTCATAACCGTCATATGTTTTCCGAATTGTTTGTGAAAGAACTCTCGATGCTAAAGCGTCATGCGACGAAACTTGCGCTGGTTATGATTGATCTGGACCATTTCAAACGGATCAATGACACGTACGGTCATAACATCGGAGATTTCGTACTGAAGCATTTTGCCTGTTTGGTCTCATCATCCGTGCGTGAAGCCGATATGTTCGCACGATGGGGGGGAGAAGAGTTCGTTTTGCTGCTGCGAAATGCCGGGTGCGATGAGGCATACGGAGTCGGTGAAAAAATACGTTCGCTCATAGAAGCTCAGGAATTCGATGGAGCCGGACGGGTGACATGCAGCATCGGAATAACCGAAGTGCGTGCCGAAGATACGATTCAAAGTGCGATTGAACGTGCCGACAGTGCCATGTATGCGGCGAAAGATGCCGGGCGTAATCGTACGATAGCGTGTGAGGCGTCAGTATGAAGCTTATTACCTTAAAATCGATCGTGTCTGATACGTCATTTACGCTGAATTCAAGTCAACCTATAGCGAAGGCACTCGAGGTGATGGCGGAGCATGCTATCAGCTCCATTGTCATTATTGATGGTCAAAACCGTCCCAAAGGGATTTTTACCGAACACGATGCTCTTCGTGTCGTAGCGGAGATCATGGATACGGAGCGTTCTTTGGCAGAGGTGATGACACCGGATCCTTTTTGTGTTGCCGAGAACGTTTTTCTGCATGATGCGTATGCCATGATGGCGGAGAAAGAGTACCGCCATCTTGTTGTTGTTAACTTGGAGGGAGAATTCATCGGTATCGTCAGTGAGGGGGATTTTCTTCGTCACATCGGATTTGAAAAACTGAATAAATTTAAACTGGTCTCTGAAGCGATGAGTGAAACTCCGCTGATCGTTCGTCTTGATACATCACTGGTACACGCTGCGGGATCGATGAAAGAGCGAAAATGCGACTATGCGGTTGTCTTGGATGGCAGTCATCCGGTAGGACTCATAACTGAGCGTGACATTGCCCATTGGTGTGCCCATGAAAAAGAGGCAAGTACCGTAACGGTTGAGAATCTGCTGCATCGTGATTTTAAAATTATTCAAAAAAACATTCCTTTGCAAGAAGCGGCGGCATTGATGGAGGACCACGGAATCCATCAACTGATTGTAGAAGACGAAGAAGGGAGTCTGGTCGGACTCCTGAACCGTCATGATGTGCTGCATGCGGTTCACGGTGCCTATTTTGAATTTTTGATTCGGGTAATCGATCAAAAGAATGCGGCTATTGCCAAAATAGGAGAGCGAAAGAAAGAGATCTTCCATCAAAAAGAGGTTGTCGAAAAAAATGCCTTGAAGTTTCAAAAGCTTTTTGAAGCCCTTCCTGACGGAGTACTGCTTTTGGATGCGGTCAGTATGAAGGCGGTGGAATTTAACCGTGCGGCACATGAACAGCTCGGGTACAGTTCCGAAGAGTTTGCGGAGCTTAATATTCATGATTACAATGCAGTCGAGTCTCTTATTGAAACCCGTAGACGTATTGAAGCGATTACGCAGTACGGACATGATTCTTTTGAAACCGTCCATCGTACTAAATCAGGTCGATTGCTTGATGTATTAGTCAATGTGGTTGCTATAGAGCTTGAAAAACACTCACACATGATTGCGGTATATCGCGATATTTCAGAGCAAAAAAAATCAGAGCGAAATTTACGGGAACACCGTGAGGAACTCGCGAGACAGACCCATTTTCTCAAAACCCTCTTTGACAGTATTCCAGACCCTATTTGGATCAAAGATTATGAGGGAAAATATCTGGCGTGTAATACGACGTTTGAACGACTTGCGGGAGGAAAAGAGGAAGAGATAATCGGGAAAAGCGATTTTGAGATCGTTGATGCCGAATTAGCGCAGTTTTTTCGAGATCATGATTTAAAAGCGATGAATTCCGAAAAAGCTACTATATACGAAGAGTTTTTGACATTTCTGGACGGAAGTTATGCCGGGTATTTTGAAACAACCAAAACGGCGATGAGAGATACCGAGGGGAAGGTAATCGGCGTGTTGGGGATCGCGCGGGATATTACCGAGCGAAAGCACCATGAAGAGCGGTTGGAAACATTGGCAAATTACGATCCGCTTACCGGTTTGGCGAATCGCGGATTGCTTCTTTCGCATTTACAAAATTCGATCTTGCAGGCTAAACGGGAGAGTGTGCAGATCGGATTGTTGATGTTTGATTTGGACCGATTTAAAGACATCAATGACAGTTACGGACATAATGCAGGGGATGAATTGCTGCAGCAAGTGGCGTCCCGTTTCGGAGCACGTCTGCGTGAGGGTGATTTGATCAGTCGTTTGGGAGGTGATGAGTTTGCGGTTGTTATCGAACATCTCACCCATCCTGAAGACGCCGGACGTTTGGCCAAAGAGATGCTCAGTGTATTGGGGGAAGTCTATAAGCTTTCCAGCGGAGCATCGATCCATATCGGCGGAAGTGTCGGGATTGTACTTTTTCCCGATCATGGAGAGAGTGCTCAGGAGTTATTGCAACATGCGGATGCGGCATTGTATAAAGCTAAAGAGGAAGGGAGAGGCATCTACCGTTATTATACGGATGATTTGACCGATAACGCACGCAAACGGATTGAATGTGAGATTAGTCTGCGCCATGCGATTACCAACAATGAGTTTGAAGTGTACTATCAGCCGCAAGTCCATATTGCTACCGGGCGGATAGTCGGAGCTGAGGCTTTGGTGCGTTGGAATCATCCTACACGGGGTATCGTAAGCCCTTTAGAGTTTATTCCGATTGCCGAAGAGACGGGATTGATCGGCGAAATCGGTGAATGGGTGCTGAATGAGACCTGCCGACAAGGGAAAATCTGGTTTGATCAAGGGCATAGACTGACATTGGCGGTGAACCTTTCCGCCCATCAGGTGCGCCATCAAAACATTCCGAAGATGGTTGAGAGGGCACTCAAAAAAAGCGGCTATCCTGCAGATCGGCTGGAATTGGAACTCACGGAGAGTGCTTTGATGCAGCGGGAGGAGGAGACGGTAGCAATGCTTCATAGTCTCCGCGCCCATGGGATTCGTCTGGCGATCGATGATTTCGGGACAGGGTACTCTTCGCTTTCCTATCTGAAACGTTTCCCGATCGATGTGTTAAAAATCGATAAAAGCTTCGTCGACGATATCCCGTTTGAAAACGACGATATGGCGATTGTAACGGCGATTATCGCGATGGCTCAGGCGTTAGGCTTTCAGGTGCTGGCAGAGGGGACGGAGCGGATAGAACAGATCGAATTTTTAAAAGAGAAAGGGTGTACGATGTATCAAGGGTATTTCAAAAGCCCGCCGGTTCCGGCGGCAGAGTTTGAAAAACTTTTATCCTGATTATTTTAATCCGTCGACATACTCGGCGACTGCTTTTAGCTCTTCATCGCTGAGTGAGGCAACGTTGCCTTGCATAATCTCTTTTTGAGCGCCGCCGTAGGTACCGTTTTTATAACCGGTGAGCTTAGCCAACGCACCGGTTCCCCCTGCAATCGCTTTGCCCGCTATAGAGGTGTCTTTCCCGTCCATTCCGTGACATTCACCGCATTTGGCACCGTAGATTTTGGTATTATTGGCCGCCATTATTGTCGATACGCCAAGTATTAAGAGCGCAATTGTTTTTGTCATGTTACATCCTTCGGAGTCGTATTGGTTTATTGTAACACATTTATTTTACCATCTGCATAATTCCCATCACGATCTCGACAAGGATCAAAATGATGATGATCCACTCTAAAAATTCGCTTTTTTTATGATTGATCAAATCCATAACAAGCATCACGTCTTCTTTGATTTGAGAGAGTTTAGAGAGGGCGGTTTCGTGACGGTCATAGAGCTCTAGGATAAATGCCAGACGGTTGTAAAGGGCTTCGGCTTCCGCATCATCCCAGAGAATATTGGGTTTGTCCAGCAACAACAAATTACTGACCATGTCATGGCGGGTAAGAGCTAGCCGTTTGGCAAACTGCATCAGGTGAGTGCGGCGGGTAATCGAAAACGTGTGGATCGATTCGACGATTCGGCGACTTTGGAGAAAGAGGGTATTCAGACGTTTTTCATAATGTTCCAATCCGACGCTTTGGGAGATTGCCAGAGCAATGATATTGAGATTGTGGGTGGAAGCCGATTTAAGTATGATAGCTTCGTTGGTTACCTCAAAAGCTGATATGAGTGTCGGATCGATACGGATAGGATAGTCTTGGGTGATGAGTGTATTTTCATCATCGGATCCGAGGGTAATTCCGAGAGAGGAGAGGGCATGAAGAATCTCTTTTTTTTCTTCGGCGATGAGCGTAAGCACGCCAAAGGGTGCCAATACGGCATGAAGTGATTTATTAAATCCGTAATAGCCGTTTTCAACCCCTCGTACGAGGGTGATATCGAGTGAATATTCTATAGTCGATTTAGTGACGGGTTTATCAAGATACAGAGATAAGAGGTTCACGTTTCTCCTTTTAACCGAAATCGTTTCCTATAGTTTATCACTCCTTGATTACAAAAAAGTTTTCCTCGATATAAAGGTCTGTTTGGCTACATCTGTTCGTACAAATCGAACAGATCGATTCCATCCGGAAGGCGAGGCTTGCCGTCTCGGAAAGAGCGGGTATGGGCGATAAGGCGTTTGAAATGTTTACGTAGATGGTAAGCGTCTGGGACGTTTGGACGGAACCAATCCCCTTTGGCGCTGAAGAGCCAGTCGATGACCGATTTGACATCCAGGAGGGTATAGCCCCCCGTTTCGATAAGAAGACGAATCTGTTTGGCCCAGCTCATCACATCAAACGGTTCTTCGAACTGAGGATCGATGGATGCGAGGTGGCGGATGAAATATTGGGCCATTTCGAACTCTTCGGTGGTTGGTTTGGCTTCGATAAGCGCTTGCTCTGTTGCAAGTACCGGAGTGTTGGATGCAATCTCTTTGCGAACCCAGCGCTCAAACTCGGCACACCAGTCAAATGAACGGTTGTTTTTAGAGCGTTGATAAAGGTTGAAATCGTCAAATAATTCCCGTCGTAGCCCTTCGCGGTCGCACAGCTCCAGCGCAAAAACATGCAGCTCTTCATACGCTTCGTTGGAGAGGTTGAGGAAATAATTGCTGTCGCTGTATTCTGTGGCGGTAAGTGCAACGGCTGCAGGAGAAAGGACGCTAACCGGTGCAAAGGCATAGTAAATCATTACGCCCTGAGCGGTTTTTCGGCGAACGGTTTTAAGAATATTTTTTTTGACGAGAGAGTCCAGCGCTTCTATTACCTCCCGCGGACTGTGGCGAAGAGCCTGTGCCAACGTGGAGGCGTCGATGTCTCCCGGTTTATCGCCCCATTGCTGCGTATGGCGTGCGATGAGTGGAAGGAGGGCGCGTTCCATAAGACTGAGGTCTTCGCGGTCGATCAGAGAAACGGGCAGGGTAATCATGTGCGCTTGACCCCGCGGAGCAGTTTCGCTTTAAGCGGTACGGCAAGCGTAGAGTTTTTGTCTCGTTCCCGACGGAGGATTTCATTACGGTACTCGTGCATGACCCGTGCTTCGAAGAGGCTTCGATCGAGTGAAACATAGTCGTAAATCCACCGTTTTGTGAGCAGTTTCACAACATTGATATCGGTTTCATCGAGCAAAGGGGTCTCTTCACCTACACGTTTGATGGAGGTAAAGCGGATTTGTTCGAACCTCTCCAGCGCACTTTTATTCGGATCTCGAACCAGACTGACCTCACGGTGAATGTCATACATCAGCCGATAGAGTTTTTCACTTCGTTCCTGCGCTTCAATCTCGATGGGGGTGAGGGCTTGTGTTTCAAACTCTTCGGCAATAAGCGCTATTTTCTCAAAACCGTTTTTGTAGGGCATATAGCGTTCAGAGAGGCGACGGAAAAACTCGCGGTATTGTGCTGGATGGATGGAACGCACCAGATCGGCGATATGCGCACGGAGGTTAATGTCCTCTTCGATCTTAAAATACTCCATCAGCGAAGTGACGAATTGAGCCCGGATTTGATCTTCAGTCGGTCGGTTTTGTTGCATGTTTTATTGTATCAAAAAATGGCTTTAAGAAGTGCGGTTCACTGCACGTGGGTCTTGTGTCGAGCAAAACACAGCGTTAGCGTCGTATAAGGAACTTTGCTCTTTGTACGTGAGAGATAAAAATGGGTAAAAATAAGGTAAAATAATGACGGGTATTTTACAAAGTACCCTAATTTTGTACAAAAAAGAGTTTTATGCTCACGATTAATGAAACGGTGATCCCGGAGGGTGATGCCGAACTCGGTGATAACCTCCTCTATTACGACTATAATATTGACCATCTTCTGTCCCTGGAAGCGAAGGGGCTTACGATGGAAGATGAGGGGTATATCAGTGCGTTCCGCTCATTTGAGGGGGAAGTGTATGAAAACTATATCTATGAAAAGCTTCTTCGATTTGCGACTAATGAGCCGAAAATTAAAAGTTTTATCATCAAAGGCCCCCACAAACATCGTACCCGTGCCCAGAGCGATGCTCTCTCGGTAAGCTGGAAAGGGCAGATTATCTATCGTGCAAGGCACAAAGAGATCGGAGAGTTCGACGGATTGCTTTTTACCGATAAAGAGCTCTATTTCGTTGAGATGACACTGGTAAAATCGGTGAGCAATCTCAAAAAAAGGCTCCGCAAAAAACGGGCACTGCTTGAAGTCCTTTTCCCGCGATACACCGTGAAGGCGCTATTAGTGCTTAACGAAGGGGCTACCGGAACGTCCGATCTGCCTCCGTATGCGTCCGTATGGCTCACTAAACCTTACAGCGCCCGTCATATTTTGGACCGTTTGAGTACTAAATCCCCGCGTGCTCCGATGATCCGCGTTCAAAGTGCAAAAATTGCCCATGCGGAAGAGCTGAAAATCGCCTCTTTCAAATATTACAGCACTCTTTCGTGGATGCTCCGCTCGCTTCGTGCCAAATCCCCGATCGATATGGATTTTTTTAATCGCGGAGCTACCCAGCGTTACCATGATATTTATACAAAAGTGTATGTAGGATATCTCAGTGTTGAAGATTTCAAAACTCTTGCACCTGAGGCAAAATTTGAGGGAAGTAATGCGACGCGTGTCGTTGTCGCGATCGAAAAAGACCATGTCGGTGGTTATTTTCTTACCTATTTTGTCCGCCACAGCTCAAAAAAACTGGACAATATCACCCTGACGGGTTCAACGGTTCGGACGGAGAAAAAAGACCCGTTCGGGATAACCCTCACCGAAATGAATCATCTGGATAAAGTGATGGATGAGAGTTTTTTATTGACCCTGCCGGAACTACGCATCCTCGAAGATAAAATAAAAAATCAAAGCTTCATAAAAAATTCATAATTAACCGCTACCCTTCACAAATAATTAGCCTATTTACACTTGGTAGGCTACACTTTTACGAACTATCGTAAAAAGGGCTCGCGTGAAAAAAATTATTGTTTTAATGGTGTTAATCGCCGTAAGTCTATGGGGTGCACCGTATAAGGTGGGGCAAACGGTTCCGCCAATGGAGTTAAAAGACCAGTTCGGTAAAAAGCATACTCTGAAAGTGATGCCGCATACGCTTATCATGGCGTTTGAAAAAGGGACGGGTACGACGGTAAATGACTATCTCTCTTCACAAGACAAAGGCTATCTGGATGCTCACAATGCTGCGTTCGTTGCCGACATCAGCGGGATGCCCAGTTTTATCACTAAAGCGTTTGCTATTCCTAAAATGCAAAAATACCCTCATATCGTTTTGTTGATCGATGATGAAGAGTTCGGATTAAAATTCCCCGGAAAAGAAGAAAAAATTACCATAATGAAATTCAAAGGCAATCTGGTCGATTCGATCGATTATGTGAGCACGGCGGATGAACTTAAAAAGGCAATTGAACAGTGATCACTCCACTCAAAGCCCTCCGCAAAAACCGTTTTAAAACAGCGCTCATCTTTATCAGTATGAGTGTTTCGATTTCCGCTATTTTTCTGATCAGCGCGATTTCGGGCGGAGTGGTGAGTATGTACAGTGCGATGCTCAAAACGGACGGAGATATCATCGTCACCCAAAAAGGGATTGCGGATACGTTTTTCAGTGATATCAACCGCTCTTTGTCCGTACCGATTGCAAAGGTGGACGGGGTTAAAGAGGTTTCGGCATTGATTTTAGGTGCCGCTCCGGTCGATCCTCTGCCGATCGTAGGAATTTACGGGGTGAGCGAAGGACGATTTAAAAGTTATCACCTGACACGGGGAAATTATCCTCATCGCGGAGAAGTCTTGTTGGGGTCTAAAATAGATACAACCCTCAAACACCCCTCACAAATTGTTCTGTCCAAAAAAACGTTTCATGTCAGCGGTGTATTTAAAAGCAAGATCGGATTTGAGGACGGCGGTGTTGTGATGGGACTAGACGACGGAGGTGAATTGTTTCACAAAAGTGCATCCATTTTCCTGGTCAGTTTGAACGATTTGAGCAAGAGTGATGCCGTTCTCAAGCAGATTGGGTTGCTCGGAGCTGATTTGGAAGCCAAAACTACCGACAGTTTTATCGATTCGTACAATCAGTTCAAAATCATCAAAACCAGTTCGGATGTGATCGGTGCGATGGCGTTTTTGATGGGGATTTTGGGGATCGTCAGTATGATGAGCATGGTGGTAAATGACCGTAAAGGGGAATTTGGCATTATGCGCTCTATCGGGCTCTCTCCGAGCGTTATTATTTTCAAACTTCTCAGTGAAACCCTGATAATCGCTTTGCTCGCTTTTGCCGTCGCATGGGGGGTAAGTGAGGGTGTGCTGGAACTGATCAAACATGCCGATAAATTCCAAGGATATATTAACGGTGAAATCACAGCCGTTCTTCTGGTGAAAGTATTTGTGGTCTCGGTGGTTATGGCGTTGATCGGGACGCTGATGCCGGCAATCTATGCCTCCCGCATTGATCCGATGAGCCTGATCCAAAAGGGGGGAGCATGAAAATTGTCGCATCCGGATTGGAACATTATTACTCCCATGAACACGTTTTGCGCGGGATTGATCTGAGTATCGAACCGGGGAGTTTTACGGCGATCATCGGAGAAAGCGGCAGCGGAAAGACCACATTGCTCTCCATCCTCTCAACGCTGCTCCGACCCTCGAAGGGGCATGTGACGTACGATGCCAAAGCGCTTTCACAATGGGGAAGTATCGATGCGTTCCGACGCCGTCATATCGGGTTTGTGTTTCAGTTTCATTATCTGATTTCGTATTTGACGTTGCGAGAAAATATTGCACTTGCCGCGATGAGCGAATTTCAAGGGCAGATTGATCCGCTTATGGAGCGTTTAGGAATTGAGCCCCTGAAGGGGCGGTACAGCGATGAGGTTTCCGGAGGGGAGCGCCAGCGTGCCGCGATCGCACGATCGCTGATTAACCGTCCCTCTGTTGTTTTTGCGGATGAGCCGACAGGAAATCTGGATACGAAAAACGCATTGGGTGTTTATGAACTCTTTCGGGAATTTTCACGCGAAAATACGACGTTTATCGTCGCTTCCCATGACAAAAAAATAGCGGATTTTGCCGACACAATCATCGAAATGGAGGATGGAGTTGTTAAAAACATTTTTAAACGATGAGCTTCCTCTTGCTCTCGTCTGGCTCATCTTAGGATTGATCGCAGGGCTTATCTATTCCCTGGAGATGTTGGGTTTGGACGGCACACAGACGCTGTTTTCGCCTGAGCGTGCCAGGTCCCTTCATATCTCTTTGATGTTGTACGGTTTTTTCCCTCTGCTTCTATCGCTTTTGCCGTTTGCATTATTTGAAAAAGAGGGGGTATTGTCTGCGGGTGCGATAGAGAATCTTCGCCGATATTTCGTTGTGTGGAACCTCTTTTTACTCTTTATGAGTATGGCCCTGCTCTTTGGAAACATACGGGGATTGCCGT
The DNA here is from genome assembly GCF_028681615.1 of Sulfuricurvum sp. Taxonomy (NCBI): domain Bacteria; kingdom Pseudomonadati; phylum Campylobacterota; class Epsilonproteobacteria; order Campylobacterales; family Sulfurimonadaceae; genus Sulfuricurvum; species Sulfuricurvum sp. The sequence continues at coordinate 12,598 of NZ_JAQUHV010000023.1, read as the reverse complement.
TTTACGATTTTCCCTATCAGCTTAATTTTCTCCTTGCATTCAGCGGCTTGTTTTACCTTTTTGCACTCGTCGATGCCCTGCGCCGTTACGAGAAACGTCCGCTTTGGGTGAATGTATCGCTGGTGACGGTCGTTGTAGCACCGATTGCGTTGATCGTTTTGATGAATCCCCAATACGGACAAGTGGAAAAAACCCTGATAGGGCCTCACGGAGATAATACGCTGGGGATGAGTTTTGCACTGCTTCCGCTTTATTATTTGCTCATTAAACTGGAAGCAAAAGACGGGTTTCTCCCTCGATGGCCATGGCTCTGGATCGTTCCGATGGGGGGATATGTCCTCTCTTTGGTCATTCGCAATTTTATGCATCCTCTTACCTACAATGAAGAGTGGTTTTTTCAATACTTGACGTTACTGTATCTTCCGCTCCTTTGGAAATGGTGGCAAGATAGTGAGTTGAAATTCAGCCGCAACCCATACTTGTTCTTCTCGATACTGGCATTTGTTTTTGTGGACCTAGAGGGGAATCTTTTGTTTATCCCGCAGATTCGGGAATTGATTCATCGTAACGATCTGGTCGTAGGGCATGCCCATATCGCGATGGGAATAGCGGTTGCCTTTATGGCTCTGAGCATTGTGTATCGCTATCTCCCGGGATTGTTTACCCGTGTATTCGCTACGCTGTGGACAACGCTTGTGATGGGGATGGCACTTGCTCTGAGCATCGCCGGTATGGTGGAAGCGGGATGGATTCACGCTGATGTTCAAATATTTTTGGGTGCTCGCTCATTTTTCGGATTTATCTTGATCTTGGCGGCGGCGCAAATTCTTTGGCTCCGTATAAAGACTCGCTATGTCAGCTTGATCGAAATGTATAACTGGCTCGGTTTTTTAAGCGATGCGGGGGGTGGATTGATACTTCTGATCGCGGGGGGATGGATTTTTCCTTTGCTGGGATGGCACTTTAGCGGAACGTATGAATACGTTGTTTTTGCCTTTATGATCGGAACGGGGATGGTGCACTGGGCAGGGTTGCAGGGGGATGCCGAGCGTTTTGCCTCTCTTAGCGCTACGATCCGTGCCGTGGTCGCGTCGGTATTTGCCGCATTATACATGGCAGGAACCTTGGATTTGATCGCATTATTGGTTGCTCTGTATGATGGAGCCTTTGCCTTGATCTACTGGCTTTCTTTACGGGGTAAGGCGTGAATTTCCTTGTTATTGTTTTAGCGTCTCAGCTGCTTTATTACCTTCTTATTGCACAGACGGGGGTAGTCGGGGCCTTTGATTCGCATATTCATGATCTCTATACCCTCCCAATCGGAGGACTTATCGGAAGTCTGATGAGTGCGTATTGGCGTCATTTCAATATTCGGACAGAACTCTATTTCCTGTTCGGAATTCAGATTATCATTTCATGGTTCTATCCGGATTATTCACTGGGGATGCTTTTGGTCTTGGGATTTGTCGTAGGGTATACGACTCCGCTGATGCTCTATATTTTTCGCTCGCAAAGTACATTTCAGCTTGCCTTGGGATTGGCGATTTCGTATGCTATCGGGACGGCATTGTATACGTATCCGTTTGGTGAACGGGGAAATATTGCGATTATACTTCCTCTGGTTTCCGTAGCCGCTCTTCGTTTTTCACACGTGAATCATATTTTTGATCGTGAAAAAAGTTCGTTTCATTGGGGAGTGCTGGCAGTCATGATGCTTTGGATTTTTGCCGATTCGGCACTGTTTGAAACACTGAGCCGTTCGGGTGGAATGGACATTTGGCGAATGTACCCTTGGATTATTATACCTGCCCATCTCTTCGGGGTATTTTTGGCCTATCGATACGGAGGAGAGCTTTTGGGACAAACCCGAATTATCTGGAGTTTGTTTATACTCAGCTATATTTTGTATTGGATTAAAGAGCCGCTTTTACTATCGGTTGTCTATCCGATAGTGATTTCATATTATAATGTTTTGCTATTTCAGGCGCTCATACGGCTGGCAAATATACGGCTCATAGCACTCTCTATGGTGGGAGTCGGCTGGATCGCGTCATCGATTGCCAACGGAGTTGCTATAGAGCATCGCTTGTGGATAGCAGCATCAGTTTTAGGAATTTTCGGAATTATCTATCCAATTTATTACAGGAGAATATCATGATAAAAATGAGTGTGTTGGCTGTTTTGGCCTGTGGAATGGTGTATGCGGGACCTTTGAGTTTCGAATCGGGTACGATTAAAGCGCATACGGAAGTATTCGGCGACAGTACGATTGATCCTATGGCAAAAAAAGCGACATCCCATTTAAGTATGGATGCAAATCCTTCGACATTAAAAGGTTCTATTGAGGTTTCGATGAACGACCTTTTTAGCGACAATAAAAAACGTGACGAACACATGCAAGAATCACTGGAATCTTCCGTATTTCCAAAAGCGGTATTTGATGTGAAAGAGGTCGTGGCAAAAGGGGGAAGTAACTATACCCTAAAAGGGACTATGAGCCTTCACGGTGTCACTAAACCGATGAGTTTTGACGGAAGCATTTCCGAAGAAGGGGATAAAGTTCATATTAAAGCCGCAAGCGGATTAAAAATGACCGAATTCGGGATCAAACCGATCAAGCTGATGTTCCTGACCGTACGGGATCAGGTTGATTTGAATGTTGACGTGGCTTTAAAACGGTAACTTTTCCAATGTCTTGGGCGATCTTTGTCGCGATAGGTTTATCTTCAGGAATATTGGCTGGGATTTTCGGGATCGGCGGCGGAGTTCTGATCGTACCGGCGCTTATGTACATCGCGGGGTTTTCCCAAAAACTGGCGATCGGTACGAGTCTTGCCGTATTATTGCCTCCGATCGGTCTCGCTGCGGTTTTGGAATATTACCGGAACGGAAACGTAGATTTTAAAGCGGCATTGGTTATTGCATCGATGGCACTCATCGGAGGCTGGATCGGTGCCCGGATTGATAATCAAATCGACGCGCATACACTAAAAATAATGTTCGGAGTCTTTTTGATCTTTATGGGCGGCTATATGATTTTTGAGGCTAAGTAATTAGTCTGAACGTATTGTGTTGAAACGGTAAATTTCTCCTGCACGGAGTATTCGCGGATGAAATGAAAAGGTATGTGCTCTAGTCAGCTTCTCGAACCACTCAAGCGGCTCACTCAACGGTTCATCCGAGAGGATAAAAGTTCCGTAATGGATCGGAATAAGCGTTTTAGCTCCTAAATCGTGTGCTGCTTGGAACGCTTCAGGCGGATTGGTGTGCATTTGTTTCATGATCACTTCGGGTCGGTAGGCTCCGATCGGTAAAAATGCTTCATCTATCTCAAATTTCTCTGCAATCTCTTTGAAATGTTCTCCGTAGGCGGTGTCTCCCGAATGGTAGATGGTATGTTCTGCGTTTTGGATGACGTACCCTCCCCACAACGCTTTGTTCATATCAATATGGATGCGATTGCTCCAATGCAGACTGGGGGCGAGCGTGATAAAAAGCCCCTCGATCATCACCGACTCCCATAATTCCAATTCAAAACATTTTTCCCGTGCAATATGCCCTTTCAAATAGCGCCAAAATCCTGACGGCGCGACAATGATGCACTCCGGATTTTGTTTGAGCAGTGCAAATACGGAGGGCTTGTCAAAATGGTCATAATGGGCATGGGTCAGGAGAATGACATCGGCGTTCAGCGCCTCTTTCGCGATTGGCAGTGGACTTTGGCGACGGAAGAGAGGGATATTCCCCAAGACCGGATCGATCGCAATGGTTGTATCAGCTAGTTTGATCCATACACTTGCATGTCCAAGCCAAAGCGCATATTCCCCTTCCGGTAATCTCTCTTGCGGGATAACAGGCATTGCGGCAGAGGGAGTACATTTTTTAGAAAATGATTTTGAAAATTGCCATTTCAATATCGTTTTGAGAGAAATTTTCGGTGACGTGTATCGCTGCATCGGGACTACTGTTGATGTGACCCGTCACAATAGGGCTTCCGACCCGATCGTCCGCATCGGCAGAGCCATTTATCGGTTTCGACCTCGGAGGAAAACTTTATCGGTGTCTTATCGGTCCCTTCATGACTTCCGTCACAAAAGGGGAAGGTCGATGAGAGACCGCACGTACAATACCAATACTCTTTATTGGCATCCAACGACGCTTTAAAGGGATCATTGATGAACTTGGTTTCCATGATATACCTCCGCTTTAGAATAGTAAAGTATCATAGCACGATTTCGGTATTGCCGTAAATATAAGCAAGAAAAAAATATTTAGGCTCAGTGGGGCCTAGAAAAACAGAAGCGTTCGCTATACAATATAGCAAACGATAAAAGGTTAAAAAGTGAACAGCCAAAACACTGAACAAGCAGATAGATATCTCTCCTTTATGAATATTGATTGTTACAAGCACGCATCCGACGTGATAGAGTGTATTTTGGAAGTGACCAAAGACGAACGGTATAACAACCGTTTTTGGGAAGCATTCAAAGCCAAGATCCCCCAATGCTATTATGAGAACAAGTCCGATGAAAAGGTACTGTACCATATTTGCTCATCGGTCTTTTATATCGAAGAGCTGTTTGAACAGAGCGGACATACCGTAGGGCTTGAGCTGATGACGACGTGCGAATATCAGTGTTGTTGATTTCTTTATAGAATCTCAAGGGGGAAGCCACTACTATTCGCGTATTAAAACGGGAGTAGCGTATGGAGCAATTTGCCTTTATCATAGTATTATTGATGATCGGCGTGTTGCTCCAAAAGAGCGATGCTCCCTCAGATTTTGCCAAAAGCCTCAATTTCTTTGTGATCTACGTATCGCTTCCCGCTACGGTATTGATTCAAGTTCCTAAAATCCATCTCGATCTCTCAGCGCTGGGGGTGATTTTAACTCCGTGGCTATTGCTACCGATTACTGCCGCAATCGTTTTTGCCATGACGCGTAACTATCCTTCCCATGTTCGTGCCGCATTGCTGCTCGTTATGCCGCTGGGGAATACCTCATTTGTCGGGATCCCGATTGTTCACACCTTGCTGGGTGAAGAGGCGATCCCGTATGTTTTGATGTACGATCAATTCGGGACGTTCCTCATGCTTTCGCTCTATGGTGCCGCGGTGATCGCCCGCTATGAGACGGGAACGTTTCATAAACGGCTGATTCTCAAAAAACTTCTCCTGTTCCCGCCGTTTATTTTTCTTGTGTTCGCGCTCATTTTTGGAGAGATGCCTCACGGTTCCCAACAGTATTTACAGCTTCTTTCATCGACATTGGTTCCATTGGCGTTGGTATCCGTCGGATATTCGATGAAATTCGGCGGAGAAGTCGATTATGGGCTGTTTACCAAAGCATTGGTTTTAAAGCTGATGATTATGCCTTTGATCGCATTCGGGATTTTATACACGCTCGGCACCGATCCGCTTGCACTCAAAACTGCTGTACTTGAATCCGGAATGCCTTCCATGATTACTGCCGGTGCCCTTGCGATCGCAGCTGGATTTGCACCGGAGCTGAGTGCGGCACTGGTCGGATATGGGATAATCGTTTCGCTGGTGACTCTGCCGCTGATTAGTTATTTGATGTAAAGAATGCGGATATAATCTGTAGGAAAGTGGTCAGGACTTATGCGCGCCCCATCATTTTGATCAAGGCATCGATCAGCTCCAGATTAAGCTGCGTTTTCATCTGAACTTTCATCGTTTTTAATGAGACGAAAAAACTGGCGGCATTTTTATAGGAACGATTTGAGGTGAGGGCATCAAAGATATCGGCGACGGTAACGATTTGTGTGCCAAAAGAGATGTCGTTTTTACCCAATCCTTTGGTATAGCCGCTTCCGTCGAGTTTTTCGTGGTGCATCAGGACGATTTCGAGAATGTTAGGATTCGTTTCTCCGTTTTCGAGAAGAATGCTATGGCTATGCTCAGGATGATCTTTGATGGTTTCGAATTCTTCGAGGGTGAGTTTGGCCGGTTTGTTGATAATACAGTTGTCAATACGGCATTTCCCTACGTCGTGCAAAATAGCTCCGGATGCGATATTGTGAAGTTCTTGTTCGTTTAAACCGTATTCATGTCCGATTCCGATCGCGTAGAGGGCGACATTGACACAATGTGAATAGGTTTTGTAATCATGTGTACTGAGTTGCAAAAGTGAAGCGACCGTAACTTCAGATGAGATGATCCGTTTGATGGTTTCATGCATCAGCTCTTTAACCCGCATGATTTTGGATGCGGAAATATCGCTTTCAAACATATCCTGCATGACATGGATCGCCGAAGAATAGATTATTGCCGATTTTTCCGATTTGCTCATTCCTGGCGTATTGAGGACGGTACAAAGGTTGTCGATCATATAATTGTCAAATACGTGTGAATCACCTGAGGCAATATAGAAATGATCGACATCGTTTTGGATCAGTCTCTCTTTGGTATCGGTTTGCAGCATCCCTTCGGCACGGACGTATTTGATCAGCTTTTCGCCGTTATCTATGTATAGGGTAAAGCCTAGCGGCTTATCAAGAAGAATGGTTTCAATGGTAAATGCTTTGTACCCCGGGTAGGATTTAAAAGCTTGTACGGAAGATTGTATCACTGTTTATCTACTGCTTCAAAAGGAGGTTAAAAATCAGCAGAATAGTAGCACACCGTACACATGTTTTATCCTTTTCACTGTCCATTATTTTTTCTGTGAAAGTGTTAGATAATTATTAGAGAGCTTGGAGTAAACTTGTCCGATCATTTTCGAAGGGGACTCGTATGCGCCATTTACTGGTTTTAGTGTTTCTCGCCGTCGCTTCGCTGCATGCATTGGAATATTATGGAAAGAACCTTGAGGGGTACATTTACCCTTTTGAGGTCAAACGGTACAATCTGAATATTCAGAATCAGACGCTGAGTATGGCCTATATGGATGTTGTTCCGGAGCATCCGAACGGTCATGCGGTGGTACTGTTGCATGGGAAAAATTTTACCGGTGCTTATTGGGAGCGGACGGCAAAAGTACTTGCATCAGAGGGGTATCGTGTAATCATCCCTGATCAGATCGGATTTGGGAAATCGTCCAAGCCGGAGCACCTTCAATACTCGTTTCAGATGTTTGCCTACAATACCGCCGCGTTGATGGATCATCTCAAAATTACCAAAAGCCATATCATCGGACACTCAATGGGGGGAATGCTGGCAGTACGCTATGCCCTAATGTTCCCGGAGCGGGTGGAAAAACTCATTTTGGAAAACCCGATCGGGCTGGAAGACTGGCAGCGCTTTATCCCGAACCCTTCACTGGATTACTGGTATGGACAAGAGCTGAATAAAAATGCTCAGGCAATTTATCGCTATGAACTCGAAAGCTATTACGACAATCACTGGAAAGCAGAGTATCAGCCGTGGGTCGATATTTTGGCGAGTTTTACCCTCGGAGCGGATTATCCGAATGTTGCATGGAATCAGGCCCTTATCAGCGAAATGATCGTTACCCAGCCGGTGTGTTATCAATTCGATCAATTGAAAATGCCGGTTTTACTGATTATCGGGCAGCGTGATCGGACGGCACTGGGGAAACCTCTGGCGAGCGAAAACGTTCGAAAAGAGATGGGAAATTACCCTGTTTTGGGGAGGAATACCGCAAAGATGATCCCGAATGCTACTTTGGTTGAATTGCCTGGAATCGGGCACCTGCCGCATATCGAAGCGTTTGAGCCTTATATCAAAGCGGTTAATGTGTTTTTGTCAGATGGGAAATCGTCGGAGTGATTTAAGAATATATGTAAAGATAGTGAAAATAGGGAGTTTTTATGTGATGGCGGGCCACCAAGGATTTGAACCTTGGGAGGTGTTACCCTCGCCGGTTTTCAAGACCGGTGCAATCGACCACTCTGCCAGTGACCCGTAGTAAAGTTGAAACTATTTTTTTCTTGCTGGAGGCGGCACCCGGATTCGAACCGGGGATCAGAGCTTTGCAGGCTCATGCCTTACCGCTTGGCTATGCCGCCACCATGGTGGTGCCCGGAGCCGGACTTGAACCGGCACAGTGTTACCACCGAGGGATTTTAAGTCCCTTGCGTCTACCGATTTCGCCATCCGGGCATCTGTAGAAAAAAATATCTCAGTTCAAACATCAAAATAACAATGTTTCAACTGAGATTCTGGAGCGGGAAACGAGGTTCGAACTCGCGACCCCAACCTTGGCAAGGTTGTGCTCTACCACTGAGCTATTCCCGCATTGTTTTTGTGGACTGGAAGTATAGCAAAAAAAATATGGCGTGTAAAGAGTTTAGTCCATTTTTTTCTAATTATTTTGGATGTATATGTTTTTTAGAAGTTCCTCTAAGGTATAATCATCATAACTGAAACCATTATAGTACAAAAGGATTCTTATGCGCAGCGATACGATCAAACGTGGATTTGATAAAACACCTCACCGCAGTTTGCTCCGTGCAACCGGACTGAAAGACGAAGATTTTAATAAACCGTTTATCGGCGTGGCCAACTCTCATATCGATATTATTCCGGGTCACTTTTTTCTCCAAGAGTACGGCAGAATTGTCAAAGAAGCGATCCGGGAAGCGGGCGGAGTTCCGTTTGAGTTTAATACGATCGGTGTTGATGACGGGATCGCTATGGGGCATGACGGGATGCTTTATTCTCTGCCTAGCCGTGAATTGATCGCGGACAGCATCGAGACAGTGATGAATGCCCATAAACTTGACGGGCTTATTTGTATCCCGAACTGTGACAAGATCGTTCCGGGGATGCTGATGGGGGCATTGCGTGTTAACGTTCCGACGATTTTCGTCTCAGGCGGACCGATGAAGGCGGGACATAAAAAAGACGGAACGCCGATCGATTTGGCGACAGCATTTGAAGCGGTCGGGAAACATGCCGACGGTAAAATGTCCGATGAAGAGCTCTATGAGATCGAGTGTGAAGCCTGTCCTTCGGGTGGATCGTGTTCCGGGATGTTTACGGCTAACTCGATGAATACCCTTTGCGAAGCGATGGGTGTCGCTTTGCCGGGTAACGGTACGGTTCTTGCCATGACTCCTGAGCGTATCGAGATGGTGAAAACAGCGGCACGCCGCATCGTCGAGATGGTTAAAGACGAAAATTCAGCCAAATGGAATATGCGCAATATTTTGAACGATAAGGCGATCCATAATGCATTCGTTGTCGATATGGCGATGGGGGGAAGCTCTAATACCGTATTGCATATGCTGAGTATCGCAAAAGAGGCAGAGGTCGATTTTGATATTACAAAAATCAATGAAATCTCTGAAAAAGTAGCCCATATCGCGAAAATCTCACCGTCACTTTCGACGGTGCATATGGATGACATCAACCGTGCCGGCGGTGTTAACGCGGTTATGAAAGAGGTCAGCCGCCGTGGCGGTGTTTTGGAACTTGATGCTATGACCATTACGGGCGAGACATTGGGAGAACGGATCAAAGATGCGGTGATTAAAGATCCGAACATCATCCATACGAATGAAAATGCCTACTCTCCGGTCGGCGGTCTTTCAATCTTGTTCGGAAATCTTGCGGAAGAGGGTGCCGTTGTAAAAACAGCGGGTATTACTCCGAATATGCGTCAGTTTAAAGGGAAAGCGGTTTGTTTCAATTCTCAAAATGAAGCCATCGCAGGGATCATGGGGCATAAAGTCAAAGCAGGCGATGTTGTCGTTATCCGTTACGAAGGGCCGAAAGGGGGACCGGGAATGCAGGAGATGCTTGCCCCTACGTCACTTATTATGGGTATGGGATTGGGCGAGAGCGTTGCTCTTATCACCGATGGGCGATTCAGCGGCGCAACGCGCGGGGCATCAATCGGCCACGTCAGCCCTGAAGCGGCTGAGGGCGGGATGATCGGTCTCATCGAGGACGGAGACGAGATCGAGCTCGATGTCGATAGCCATCTTTTGCAGCTCAATGTAAGCTATGAAGTGCTTGAACAACGTCGCTTGCATTTCAAACCGGTCAAAAAAGAGATTTCGTCCAAATGGCTTAAACGCTATAGCCTTCTCGTTTCAAATGCTTCTAACGGTGCCGCTTTAAAAACTGAGCTTTAATTTCCGTCATTCCCGCGAAGGCGGGAATCCAGCTTTTTTCGGGATGGATCCCCGGGTCAAGCCCGAGGATGACAGAATATTTCTGTCACCAAATTGTAATCCTTCGGGGTTACACTTTTCCACATGGATCAATCATTACACTATCGAAGCGTTTTTATCTCCGACCTCCATTTGGGAACCCGCGACGCTCAATCGGATCGTCTCCTAGACTTTATCCGTGATGTTGAGTGTGAAAGTCTCTACCTCGTCGGTGACATTATCGACGGGTGGGAACTCCGCCGCAATTGGCGTTGGAGCCAAGCACAATCCGACGTCCTCCAAAAAATCCTCCGAAAAGCCCGAAAAGGGACTAAAGTCTATTATATTATCGGCAATCACGATGAATTTTTGCGACCGTTTTTACCGATGGTAATGGGGGATAATATTACCATCGCACATGAAAAAGTCCATTACGGCGTGAATGGAAAACGCTATTTGGTTGTTCACGGCGATATGTTCGATGCCGTGACCATGACGAAAAAGTGGGTTGCCCATCTCGGGGATCGCTGTTATCTTTTTATGCTCCGTCTGAATCGCCCGATCAATACGGTACGCCGATGGTTTGGACGATACCATTACTGGTCGCTCTCCAAAATGGCCAAACAAAGTGTCAAGCAGGCAGTCAGCTTTATAACCGATTATGAAGATGTTTTATCGGCTCACGCGGACGAAAAGGGATATGACGGTGTCATATGCGGACATATCCACCATGCAGAGATGCGGGTTATAAACGATATCGAATATCTCAACTGCGGAGATTGGGTTGAATCGTGTACGGCGATCGTCGAGCATAACGACGGGAGGTTTGAGATCTATGAACACCACAAAAACGGTTAGTATTATCTTTTATAAAGGACCGGGGACTTTGGGAGAAAAGCTGATTCGTCTCTGGACGTCCAGCCCCTATGCACACTGTGAATTCGGACGGAGTGACGGTTTGTATCACTCGAATGACCGGTTTCGCTTTATTTCCCGTACCCACACGCTTGAGATTGACCCGTTGGATTGGGAAATATGCGAAATCGAATTGCCGAGTGAAATTATTGATAGAGTAGAGCGGCGGCAATTACGTAAAAACGGGACAAAATACGATTGGATCGGCATTGTTTTTTCACAGATTTTTCGACTGGGATATCACGATAAAAAGCGATGGTTTTGTTCTAAAAGCAATGCCGATGATTTAGCGTATGCATACCGATTAATGCAGCGAAGCAAAAAAGAGCAGTACGATCTTTATGTGAAGCGGTTTAGTATTTTTGGTGAAACGTCACCGCAGGATTTTTCTCCAAAGCAGCTTTATTCTGTGATCCAGAATATTATTCATTCTCATATGTATTGATACTTATAATAGTAGATCGTATTTTTAATGTTTTAATATAAATCTACATCAATCCATCGGAGTATATTCGGGAACGATTTTTTGAAGAAAGGTTTTAGGCTCGGAACTCTCTATGAGAAGATCGATTTGTGATTTAAGCTGATCAATATCATAGTGGGTCGTTCCTGCAATGAGAATGGAATCAAACGCCGTTTTTTGTTCGCTCTCATCGATTAGCAATTCCTCAAAGAGTTTTTCTCCGCTTCGAAGCCCTGTAGTAACAATCTCGATAGGATGGGTTGCATAGAGACGTATCATCGTCTGGGCAAGATCAATAATTTTAACGGGACGTCCCATGTCCAGGATAAAGAGCTCTCCCCCCCTAGCAATCGAAGCAGCCTGTAGAACAAGCTGACACGCTTCGCTGATAAGCATAAAATAGCGCTCGACATCCGGATGCGTTATCGTGATTGGACCGCCGGATTCGATTTGGGATTTGAATTTAGGTATGACACTTCCGCTGGACCCCAAAACGTTTCCGAACCGGACAGCAACGATTTCACTCTTCCCTGGATCGACGTTTTGGGCATAAAGCTCTACGATCCGCTTTGTAGCACCCATCACATTGGTAGGGCGCACCGCTTTATCCGTGGAGATAATGACAATTTTCGGGACATTAAATTTAATGGCGCTGTCTATGACATTTCGGCTGCCGATGATGTTATTCATGATGGCCGCATTGATGTTAGCTTCACACAGCGGTACATGCTTATAGGCTGCAGCATGGATAAGAATATCGGGATTCACGGTTTTAATGATGGTTTCGAGAGTTGAACGTTCGAGAATATTGCACAATCGTAAAGTGGCTGAGGGGAGTTTCTCTCCGATCTGATAGAGATTGTATTCGCTGTGATCGATTAAAATCAGATTTGCGGCTCCGAATCGGTGGCATTGGATCGCAATTTCACTCCCGATACTTCCGCCTGCACCGGTGATCAGGACAGTTTTACCCCGAATAAACTCCCGGATGGTTCCAGTATTGAGATCTTGTGGATGGCGGGCGAGAAGCTCTTCGATCGAGAGTGTTTCGATACGGTTATGGGCATCATCCAATAGGCGTGAGCGCTTGATTTCATGTACCCCTGCATCACTGAGGACTTGATAGGCTTTGCGCAAA